>JANPOJ010000535.1:0-12798 GCA_031427935.1 Ilumatobacteraceae bacterium
GACCAGTTGGTGGGCGCAGTTGTCGACGATCACATGCCACGCCTCGATCTCCGGGTACTCCGGAGCGATCCGTTCGAACGACCGCTTCAGTTCGCCCTCGGTGAGCTTCATGATGTTCGACTTCGTCGCGCACGCCACCGAACGGCGTCCCTCGGAGCGAGCGAACTCGAACGCGAGCCGGACGATCTTGTCGCACCCCTTGCGCGAGATCAGCTTCAAACACTGGGCAACGCCGGGTGTCTGCATGTGCTCGATCCCTGCGTAGAGGTCCTCGACGTTCTCGCGCACGACCACCAGATCGATTCCCGATCCCGAATAGCGTGTCGTCACGCCGGGCAACTCGCGGACCGGTCGGATGTTCGCATAGGTCTCGAAGAGCTTCCGAAGCGTGACGTTCGCCGATTTCTCGCCGTAGCCGACCGGCGTCCCTAAGGGTCCCTTCAAGACGACTCGGGTCCGGTTGATCGAATCGATCGTGTCATCGGGGACACCCGAGGCGATCCCGGCCTCGAAGATCCGTTCGCCGGCGTGGCGTTCCTCCCATTCGATTTCAACACCGACTGCAGTGATGATGTCGACGGCGGCGTCGACACATTCCGGGCCGATGCCGTCGCCGGGGATAAGAGTCACGGCCGGGCGAGGCGTGGAGGTTGACATCAGGAGATCCTGTCTTTGAGTGCGGAGAGAATGAGCGGGTGACGCTCGACGCGGAGGATGTCGAACTCGGCGTCGATGCGCCGTTGGAGGTCGATCACGCTGCGATAGCCAACGACAAGGTCGGCACGCTTGAGGTGAAACACACAGCGATGCCGATCACCGTCGCGCTCGACGCACGACACCACAAACGGGCTGTCCGCAGTCAACGCTCCCAGCACCAACGCGACATCGTTCGCTTCCGCGACCGAGTCGACATCGATCGACACGCCCCGCACCATCATTTCAACACCTCTCGCTAGAAACAATGGTTAGTAGACCATGGTTTGTTATGCATGTCAAGTGAGCCACGGTCCTGGCTGTAAGGTTGCCCAGTGGTGAAGCAGCTCGTACCGCCTCCGGCGACAGTGCCGTCGTGGACGTTCCTGACCAACCACGCCCATGTGTTGGTGTGCGTCGCGCAGAACCCTGAGGTTCGGTTGGCCGAGATCGCCCGACTGGTCGGTATCGGCGAACGCGCGGTGCACGGCATCGTCCAAGACCTCGTCGACGCCGGCTACGTGTTGCGTGCACGCAGCGGGCGCCACAACGTGTACGAAGTCCGCCTCGACCGGCCACTACGGCACCCGCTTGAAGCCGGCCATCAGATCGCCGAAGTGTTCGGGCCGCTCACCACCAGCTCTGAGTGACCACCAGCTCTGAGTGACCACCGTGCTCAGCGGCTGGGGCCGTCAGCGGGCAGAGGCAGATGGACCACCAGTGGGCCGCATCCGACGGCGACCCGAGAACGGGGCAAGGACCTGAGAAGGACCAAGAGTGCCGCCGCGATCGCAACACCCCAGGTCAGCGGCACTGCGAGACCCCATGTCTGCAGTTCCGCTTTATGGTGTCGTCGTCGATGGCCAGGATCATCGCCGTGAGCAGGTCGTCGAGCCCGACCCACGACACCCACTGGCGTCCGGGCCCGACGCGGCCGCCGAGGCCGAACCGAACGAGTTGTGCGAGCTTCGCCGTTGCCGGGTCGTTGCGGCCACCGAGCCCGATGCCATGCGCAGCAGCACCGTCCCATGCGAGGCAGACCGTCACCATCTCCCGCGGACCAATGCCGGTGGGTGTCGAGCACTCGTCGAGGACTGCGTCACCCCCGTCACCGAAGACAGCAAGCGACGACGACTGCACCCACACTCGCGGCCGTGTCGAGCAGCGCCCGATCGCCTCGCCGACGACACGCACCGGCTGGACTCGCGACGAGATGAGCTGAGGATCACGACCTCATCGCCACGTTCGACCAGTCGTGCCGCAGGCGCTCGCCGGAGGAAACCCGATCCGCCGGGAATGACGATCCGGCTCATGACCTCCCCCTGTCGTCGAGGTGCGGGTCGCCGGGTCGAGGGATGTCGACACCGAGCCGGCGGGCGTCGGCGCGGACGAACTGGAACTTGTTGGAAAGAGACGAACCCGCCATGAGCGCCTCGATGCGACCTTCGCGGCGCTGGCGGACCCGACTCGGCGAGCGATCCTGGCCCGGCTGGCCTCGGGTCAGGCGACGGTCCAAGAGGTTCGCGACGCCGTCATCGAGTCCGGGATGGAGCACGGCGCCGCGGAAACGTACGACCGCCTCGCTGAGCTGTTGCCGTCACTGGTACAACCGCCACGCAGCGGTCGGCCATGTGCCCGGGCCTACGCTCGGGCCATGGCCCTGTCCCCCATCTTCGAGTTTGCCGATCGCTTCGTGACCGAGCAGTCCGAGCTGGATCCGTGTCTCGCGACCTCACGGGGCCTACCCGGCTACGACCACCTGCTCACCGACTTCTCCCGCATGGCCACGACGCCCGCGATGAACACACGCGACGCGGCGCATCGGCAGCCTGCAGCCCGTCGAGCGACCCGCGACGGCTGATCGCACCGGCCGATTGATTCGCACACACTTCTCGATCAACAACCGGGCTCGTCCGGGGGACGCGATTCACACGCGGGGTACGATCTCAACAGCCCGCCGGCGCGAGAACACGTCTTGGGGTACCCGAGAACGAGTGGAGCAATGACAGCCACCGCGACGACAACCTCACACCACACGACGAGCATCCCGATCGCTGCGTCGCTCATGGCCCTGGGGTCAGGGGTGGTGTGGAGCTTTGGTGCAGTCGCCGCCCGCAAAGCCACGCATGCCGACGCGTTCCAGTACCTGATCTGGAGGTCGATCGGCGTCCTCGTCGTGATGGAGATGCTGACCGCAGTCCGCCGGCAGCCGATGCTGCTGCGCAAGGCGTACACCTCTGGCCGATGGATGATGACGGCCAACTTCGGGCTGTTGCTCGCATCGCTGGCCTTCGTCTACGCGGTCAAGACGACCACGGCGGCCAACGCTTCGTTCCTCGGATCGATCACCCCGTTGGTGGCCGTCGTCTTGGCTCGGTTCGTCTTGGGTGAGCGTCTGTCGCGGGTCACGATGTGGGCCATTCTGGTCGCACTGTTCGGGTTGGTCGTCACCGTGTTCGGTGATCTCCATGCCGGCAACATGATCGGCAACATCGCCGCGCTGATGGCATCGGTCGGGTTCGCCATCTACACCATCGCCTTGCGCAGCAACCCCGAGACCGACTGGTCGCCGGTCCTGCCTGGATACGCCGCGCTGATGATCGTGCTGTGCTCGGTCGTCACCCTTGCGCACGGCAAGACGCTGTTCCCCCCGGCGAAGGACATGGGACTAGCACTGCTGCACGGCGCCGTGTTCATCGTGGTCGGCACGACCCTGTTCAACCGCGGATCGAAGCGCGTGCCGGCGGTGCCGATGACGGTGTTCGCGCAGACCGAGATGGTGTTCGTGCCGCTGTGGGCGTTCCTCGTCCTGGGCGAGGCACCAAAGGCGGCGACTGTCGTCGGCGGCGCGATCATCTTCGCCGCAGTCGTTGGCAAGGCCGTGCTCGATACCGCTCCTGGCGCGGTACAACCTATCCAGGAGTGCTAGCGCGAACGTGCAACAACCGGCGTCCATCGTGTCGGCGTGTCCTCTGCAACAACCCACACAGGAGGACACGATCATCAGTCACTTATCTGGACAACAGTTGGCGCCACGGTCATCGGATTTGGCGTTCCGGCCTACGCAGAGGTGCAGAGCAGCGAGCCGCAGCATCGACGACAACGGCGTCGACGTCACCACCAACTCCATCGACGACAACGGTGTCCATGCAACCACCAACTCGGTCGACGACAGCGGCCACCACGGCGGTGGCGATGACAGCGGGCATGGCGGCAGCGATGACAGAGACGTGTCGTTCGCCCTGGGGTCCACGGTTGCCTGGGACTGGCGACCGTGGACCCCACTTGCCGTCTTGTGCCTCGCTCGTTTTCAGGCCGACCAAACGCGCTAGAAAGTAACGATGCGCTCGAACCAGCAAGCCGGCGGTGGCTCAGGTGGGCAGATCGAGCTGGTGAATCTGACCAAGACCTACGACACGGCGCCGGTGTTGAAGGGCATCAACCTCTCGATCCGCAGCGGCGAGTTCTTCTCGCTGCTCGGCCCCAGCGGTTGCGGCAAGACCACCACCTTGCGGCTGATCGGCGGGTTCGAGTCGGCCGACGAGGGCGAAGTGCGGATCGACGGAGTCGACATGGTCTCCGTGCCGCCGGAGAACCGTCCGGTCAACACCGTCTTCCAGAGCTATGCACTGTTCCCCCACCTCAGCGTTGCCGACAACATCGGGTTCGGGCTGCGGTTCCAGAAATGCTCGAAGGCCGAGACCACGCAACGTGTCGGGGAGGCATTGGAGCTGGTACGGCTCGGCAGCTACGGGAAGCGAAAGGCGCATCAGCTCTCGGGAGGTCAGCAACAGCGCGTCGCGCTGGCCCGGGCGCTGGTGCTTCGTCCCAAGGTGCTGCTGCTCGACGAGCCGCTCGGCGCCCTCGATGCCAAGCTGCGCAAGACCCTGCAGGTCGAGCTGCGCGCCCTCCACCAAGACGTCGGCATCACCTTCGTCTACGTCACGCACGATCAAGAAGAAGCATTGACGATGAGCGACCGCCTGGCGGTGATGAACGACGGCGAGATCGAACAGATCGGCACGCCGAAGGACACCTACGAGGAGCCGGCCAGCGCCTACGTCGCCGACTTCCTCGGCGTCGCCAACCTCCTGCCTGCGAAGGTCAGCGGGCCCGGACGCGTCATGGTCAATGGGGCCGAGCACAGTGCCGACACAGCTGGTATTGCCGGCGAGTGCACCGTGGTGATCCGCCCCGAGCGCGTGTTACTGTCGCCGCTCGGCAGCGGCCAGGTCGAGGCGGTCCCTGCCGTCGTCGAGCAACGCATCTACGTCGGTGCAGTCACCCAGGTGCTGCTGAGGCTGGGTGAGCACAGATTGCAAGCCCTGGTGGCCAACGACGGGTCGCCGTTATGTGGCGTCGAAGGTGAGACCGTCGATGCCTATCTGCCACCGAACGCGATCAGAGTGCTCGCCAGCTGATCCCGGCAGCCCGGCCGCACAGGTGGGTCAGCCGACCGCTGCGAGGCTGCCCAGCTGAGCGTCGTCGCCGCCACCCTGACGGATGCGCATGCGCCGAATCACGATGGCCGCCAAGGAAACGGCGGCGAGGGTGAACACCAACATGATCGTGGCGAGCGCATTGAGCGCTGGTGTAGCGGTGGCTCTTCCGCCGGCGTAGATCTTCATCGGAACGGTCTCGCTCGATGCCCCTGTCGACAGGAACGAGGAGATCACGAAGTCGTCGATCGAACCGGCGAACACCACCATCACACTCGCGAAGATGGCCGGGCCGAGTAGTGGCAGGAGAACGAGGCGCATGGCCTGCAATCGATTGGCGCCGAGGTCGCGGGCAGCCTCTTCGTATTGCGGTCCGATCGCCGCCAGGCGACCACGTACGATCACCACGACGTAGGAGATGCTGAACGTGATGTGGCCCAGCAGCTGTGTCGTGAAACCTCGCGGCACACCGGTGTAGACCTGCGTGAAGACAAGGAACAGGGCGACGCCCATGACGATCTCCGGCGTCACCAATGGCACCAGCGTCAGCGCGTTCGATACCTTCGACAATCGGCCTCGCCAGCGCTGCAGACCGATGGCCATCGCCACGCCGATCGGGGTCGTGAACAACATGCTGAGGCCGGCCAGCTTCAACGAGTTGCGCAGCGGTTGCCGCAGTGTGTCGTCGTGCCACACCGATTGGACCGGGTCGTTGAAGTACCACCGCCACGATGGTGACTGGAACGCCGAGCGGCTCTTGCCCGAGTTGAACGAGATCCGGATGGCCACCAGGACAGGCACCAGCGACCACAGGATGTACAGCCAGGTGAGCGTTGCCAGCCCCAACGGATGGCGTCCGGGGCGGTTACGTCTCACGAGGCCGCCGATCGTTGGGCGCGTACGGTGACCACGAGGTAATACGTCATCAAGACCAGCAGCATCGCCGAGAGCAGCAGCACCAACGATGCACCTGTCTGCGATTGGCTGCTGCCGCGCAGGTCGCGCTCGATCTGGTTGCCGACCATCTCGGTGCGTGGTGAGCCGCTGGAGAGGAACGTGTTGGTGTAGTAGTCGCCGAACATCGGCAGGACCGTGATGACCGACGCCGCCATCAACCCGGGGATCGACAGCGGCAGCGTGATCCGCCGGAACACCCTCGCCGGCGATGCACCGAGGTCGCGACCTGCTTCGATCAGTCGCTTGTCGAGACGCTCGAGCGCGGCGTAGAGCGGCAGGATGAAGAACGGGATGTAGCCGTAGACCAAGCCGATGACAACCGTCGACCAATCCCCGTCGAGCCAGTTACGCGAGCCGCCGAGGTGCAGCCAGCCGAGCACGGTGTTGAGGTAGCCGTCGACCTGCAGGAGGTTGACCCAGGCGAGCATGCGCATCAGGTAGCTGATCCAGAACGGCATCACCAGAGCGGCCAGCAACAGACCACGGAAGCGGCTGGCATGTCGGGCGACGTAGTAGGCCACCGGATATCCGATCAGGCAGCACAGGGCCAGCGAGACGCCGACATACGACAGGGTGCGGACCACGACACCACCGAGGTCGCCGCCGAACACGCGGTCGATGACCTTGTTGATCGCCGAGAAGTCCCACGACAACGGGCTCCACACCGGGTCGGGCGTGCGCAGGATGGGATCGACACGCCCGAAGGCGACAGCGGCGATCGCGTAGAACGGCACGATGAACAGGGCCAGCAGCCATGCCACGCCCGGCAGGCTGAGCATTCCCCAGAACCCGTTGCGATGTCCGCCCGGCGCGGCGCCGGCGGCATTGGCCACGCGTCAGGCCCCGGCGCGGAACTTCGACCAGGCGTCGTTCCACAGTGTCTCGACGTCGACGCTCAGTGCCAGGTACCTCAGGCCCTTGCTGATCTGATCATTCGTCAGCACACAGCTCCGCAGATTCTCCGGAACGAGGCCTGCGTCGATCAGTTCCTGGGCGCCGATCCCCTCGATGGCGGGCTGGTATCCGACGTACCCGAAGTTGGTCTGGGCGTTGTCCTTGTCGAGGATGTGGTCGATGAACAAGTGCGCGAGCACCGGGCTCTTGGCTTTGGTCAAGACGCACATCGTGTCGTTGGCGATGACTGCGGTCTCGGGTTGCCAGTAGGCCAGCACCTCGGGGCCGGTGCCCTCCGGCAGGTAGTACTGCGCGTTCAGCATGTCGCCGCTCCAGGTGTGCGCAACCGTGGTCGAGCCTTCCGGAATCGTGTGGTACCCCTCGATCTCGACCTTGATGTTCATCAGGTTGGTGAGCTCACCGAGATCGTCGCCGGCCGTCTTGATGACCCCTGCGTCGGCGGTGTTGACGTCGGTCAGCTTCTTGCGCAGAATCGCCGCTGTCAGACCCTCGCGCACGTCGTCGAGCAACGAGGTCACGCCTTTGTACTTGGGGTCCCACAGCGTGTCCCACGAGACGGTGCCGGCGTCGACGCGGTCGGCCCGGAAGCCGATGCCAGTGCTGAAGACGGTGTACGGAACCGTGTACGTACCGCCCTTGTCGTAGTACGGATCGCGTAACGAGGATGCGACGTTGCCGATGTTGGTGAGATAGGTCTTGTTCAGCGGCTGGATCAGCCCGGTGTCCATCAACTTGAACAGGGTCGTGGTCGAGGCGCTGTGATGGAGGTCGACATCGACCGCGCCGGTGGCGATCTTGGTGATCGCCTCGTCGTCGGTGGTGAACGTCGTGATGTCGACCTTCACCCCGTACTTGTCCTCGAAGGACTTCACGAGGTCAGGGTTGACGTACGAGTCGTAGTTGAAGATCTTCAACGGCCCAGCCTCCGGCTTCAGGCCGTCCTTGATCGCGGTGGTCTCCTTCTTCGAGCTCGTCGAATCACCACCGCACGCCTGCAGCAACGGCACGCCACATGCCAGCGCAAGCCCGAGCCGTGCGGAGCCCCCGATTACCTGTCGTCGTGTAAAGCCACTGTCCAATGGTCCTCCCCCAGTCGGAACGATGTGTACGTTAGTCGGTCATCTGAGAGCGGTAGGTGGCGAGGAAGCCCACGATCAAGTGGTCCTGCGAGGTCAGCACACCGTGGTCGAAGTACCGCGACGACACGCCGCGCTGCACGCGCTCCGACACGTCGTAGTCCTGCCTGCCCACCAGTTCGCTGAACTCGACGATCTCCGTCGGATCGAAGTCGGCCATCGCGATCGTGTCGGCGGCGAACAGGTACTCCATCACCACCGTGGTCTCGCCGGCGCCCTTCGGCCACAGCGACGACACGATCACGCACGTACCGGTGACGTCGATGAACATGTTCGGGAAGATGGTGGCGCCGTAGTACGACTCCGCTTCCTCGACCGGCATGTTCGGCAGCACGGGAAGGCTCGACTGCCCGGTCAGGCTGAAGCTGTTGCCACGGATGCTGACCCCGCCGTCGGGTCGCGCCGGGTCGACCACCGAGCCGGTCTTGTAGATCGGGACGATGTCGACCAACTCCGGATGCACCCACGAGCAGTGCAGGCACTCCTGGTAGTTCTCGACGAGGATCTTCCAGTTGGCGAGAACGTCGGTCGAGGTCGTGACCGCAGTGCGCAACTCGCCGAGGTGCAGGTGCTCGAACAGTTGCACCGAGTCGAGCCCGGCCTCGAACGACTCGATCAAGGGTGTCGGGTCGGGCGACAGGTTGACGAATACGAACCCGTGCCAGACATCGCACGCGACGCTCCACAGCGACAACGAATCCCGGTCGACCTCGTCGGCGGCAAGATGCGGCGTGCCGATCAGTCGACCCTCCAGCGAATACGTCCACGCGTGATACGGGCAGGTGATGCCGGCCTTCGAGCCGGGCCCGCTCTCCTCGCACAGTCGTGCACCGCGATGCCGGCAGACGTTGGCGTGGGCGTGCACACGACCGTCACGGTCCTTGACGACCAGAACGCTCTCACCGGCGACATCGGCGACGAAGCGGTCGCCCGGTGCCAGGCGTTCGTCGCGGCACACGTAGAACCACGACCGATGGAAGATCTGCGAACGCTCGCGGTCGTACACCTCGTCGCTGCTGTACTCGCGACCGGAGAGCGTTGGGATGAGTTGACTCGGTGTCATGTCGGCGCCGCTCAGTAGAACCCGCCGGTGGCGTACTCATGAGAGTGACCATCGGATGAGGCGACCAGGGTGGCAAACCGCTCCACGTTGTCGCAGAACCGGTCGACATCGGCGCTGGTGTGCATCGGCGAAATCGTCCACTGCTCGCTCTTGCCCCACGGCGCCATGAAGACGCCGCCGTTGTGCTGGACGAGGAAGTGCAGATGGCTGAGGCCGGTGTCCATCGCCAGGAAGTCGCGACAGTTTCGTGCCGGAGTATCGCCGAACACCAGCGAGCCCTTGAAGCCGAAGGCGTAGCCGTAGCCCGCCACGCCGTGCTGCTGCAACGTCCTCATCGAGCGATCGAACATCGTCTGCGAACGCGTGCCGGCCTGGCGGTACGCGTCGTCGGTGAGCACCTCGGTCAACATCGCCCGTGCTGCGGCCATCGTCAACGGGTTACCGTTGAACGTGCCGACCTGGTCGTAGCGGCCATCGCTGATCGCGGCCATCACCTCGTGCGTGCCACCGATCGCACCGCACGGCAAACCACCGGCGAGCGCCTTGGCCAGGCAGACGATGTCGGGAGTGACACCGAACAGTCCCGTCGAACCGCCGGGATGCACGCAAAGCCCGGTCTTGACCTCGTCGAACGCCAGGAGCACGCCGTACCGGCGAGTGAGCTGTCGAACACCCTCGAGATAGCCGAGGTTGGGTGGGATGATGCCAGCGTTCATCATCATCGGCTCCATGATCATCCCGGCGATCGAGCCCTGGTTGGCATGCAACACCCGCTCGAGCGCGACGAGATCGTTGAACGGCACGAGATGCACGAGATCAGCCATCGCCTGCGGGATGCCCGCGGCGGCGACGCGGTGCGGATGATCGGCCGGGCCGAGCATGTCGAGGTTGCGCCATTGCGACACCATGACGGCGTCGTGATGGCCGTGATACGTGCCCTCGATCTTGATGATCGCGTCGCGACCGGTGACGGCGCGCATGAGATGGACAGCATCCATCGTGGCTTCGGTGCCCGAGTTGTTGAATCGCCACAGGGGCAGCCCGAACCGCTTGGCCAGTTCGCGGGCGACCACGATCGAATCGTCGGTCGGCTGGGCGAAGTGGGTTCCTTTCGTGACGCGTTGCTGCACTGCTTCGACGATCGCCGGGTTGGCGTGACCGGCGACCATCACGCCGTAGCCACCGTGCAGGTCGACGTACTCGGTGCCATCGACGTCCCACACTCGCGAGCCGCGGCCATGGCTGACCCACACCGCCGCCGGACGAGAGATCATCCAGTTCGACGTTGCGCCTCCGGCCAACACTTCCGAGGCCTCTTCTCCCCGGGCGATCGATTGCGGCACACGGGCCAGAAAGCGGCGCTCCTCCTCCTCGATCAACGAATCGATCGTGACGGACTTGGTTTCGATGACGGCCACTTCGGCCTCTCCCCTTCTCGTACTGACTGCCGAGTCAGTAATACTGACTGGCGAGTCTACTTGATCGCGAAGCCCGGCAAGAACCGGAGCGGATCGGAGCGTTTCGCCAGGCACGCGTATCGCGGGCATACTGTGGTCAATGACCACAGAGAGTGCTTTCGTGCCGGTCGTGGAGCGCATGCGACGCGACACCGCCGACCGCAACCCCGCCTCACGAGCCCAGCACGAACGTGCTCGCGCCGTGCTCCCCGGGGGCAGCACCCGCACGATCTTGCACCACGCCCCCTTTCCGCTGACCTTCGTCAGCGGCGATGGCGGCACCCTGACCGACGCCGATGGGCATCACTACGTCGACCTGGTGGGCGACTACACCGCTGGCCTGCTCGGCCATTCCGAGCGACGCGTGCATGCTGCGGTTGCCGAGGCGCTGTCGACCAACACCAGCGTCGGCGGTGTGCACCCCGCCGAGATCCGATTCGCCGAACTGGTCTGCAACCGGTTCGGTCACCAACGCGTCCGCTTCACCAACTCGGGCACCGAAGCCAACCTGATGGCCATCACGCTCTCGCGGATCGTCACCGGTCGCTCGACGATCATGGTCATGCACGGCGGATACCACGGCGGGGTGTTCTTCTATTCCAACGGCAATGCGCCTTGGAACGCTCCGTTCCCGACCGTGATCGCGCCGTACAACGATCTCGAGGGATGCGAAGCGTTGATCGACGACTACGGACCCGACCTCGCCGCGGTGATCGTCGAGCCGATGCTCGGATCCGGCTGCGTCCCTGCCGACGCCCGCTTCCTCAGCGGGTTGGCCAATGCCGCGCAGCAAGCCGGGGCCATCCTGATCACCGATGAGGTGATGACATCGCGGCATGGTCCGCGTGGTCTCGCCGACCTCATGGGCGTGCGCCCCGATATCGCCACGTTCGGCAAGTACTTCGCCGGCGGGTTTTCGTTCGGCGCGTTTGCCGGGCGCGCCGAACTGCTCGATCGCTTCGACGCGACCAAGCCCGACTCGATCCCTCACGCCGGCACGTTCAACAACAACGTCGCCACCATGTCGGCCGGTTGCGTGGTGTTGTCGGAGTTGTTCACTTCCGATACCGCGATCACGTTGACCGCCCGGGGCGACGAGCTGCGGGCGAGGATCGACGATGTGTTGCATCAGCACAAGCTGCCGTTGACGATCACCGGCTTCGGTTCGATGAACGCCGTCCACGCGCTCGAGCGCCGACCGCAGAACGGTGCCGATCTGTTGGAACGCGATTCGGTCCTGCAAGAAGCACTGTTCCTGGCGTTGTTGCAGCGCGGGGTCTACACCGCGCCCCGCGGCAGCCTCAACCTCGGTCTGGCCGTGACCGACCGGGACCTCGAGCACTATCTCGGCGCACTCGACGAATCATTGGGCGAGCTCGGCGACACGCTGTAGAACAGGTCGACTGCACGACGACCTTCGTCGATGCCGCGTTGCTCGAATCGGGTGATCGGCCGCCACGATGGTCGCTCGATCACTCCGCCGCTCAGACTCACCTCGGCATCGCACACCACACGCATCTGCTCCGCGTACTCGGCGGAATCGGTGGCCATATGAATCGTGGCCCCGTCGCGCAGCAGGCGCGCCAACTGGGTCATGACGTCGGGCCGGATGAGACGCCGCTTGCGCTGACGTCGCTTTGGCCACGGGTCGGGGAAGAAGACACGGATCGCCGCAAGCGATCCTGCGGGGATTCGCGCCGCGAAATCCATGGCATCACCTTCGATGACACGTACGTTGCGCAGCCCACGTGCCTCGACGGCCTCGAGCACTGCGGCGACGCCCGGCGTGTGCACATCGATGCCGATCACACACTCGTTCGGGCGCAACTCGGCCAGTTCGATCAGCGCCTCGCCGCCACCGAACCCGATGTCGAGCACGATGTCTGCGGCTGCGCCGAACGCCCGGCCGAAGATCTCTTCGAACTCCAACTGCGGGCCCTCCACCGCCAGCCCCCACCTCGCCATCGACCGCTCGTAGGCGCCGAGGCGCGTCGTCGACAAGCTGCGCCGGCGCGGCTTGAACGAACGTTGCGGAGGATGCGTCATGGCAGCGGGTATCGACACGGGACGATGATGGTAACGGCCCCAAACGTGCAAGGCTGAAGACCATGGCGTGGTTAGTCACTGAGGGCCGAGTG
>JANPOJ010000536.1:0-3022 GCA_031427935.1 Ilumatobacteraceae bacterium
ACCGAGAAGTTCCATCGTCGCCGGAACCAGCACCATGCGCACCAGCGTCGCGTCGATCAACACCGCTGCGGCCAAGCCGAGCCCGAACACCTTCAGCTCGCGACTGTCACCCAGTATGAATGCGGAGAACACGCAGACCATGATCAGCGCCGCGGCGGTGATGACCCTGGCCGTGACCGCGAGCCCGTCGGCGACGGCTGCGGCGTTGTTGCCGGTTCGATCGAACTCCTCCTTCATGCGCGACAGCAAGAACACCTCATAGTCCATCGACAGCCCGAACGTGATCGCGAACAACATCATCGGTGCCCACGCCTCGACCGGGCCCGGCCTGCCGATCTCGAAGAAGTCCTTCAGCCAGCCCCATTGGAAGATCGCCACGATCACTCCATACGCGGCGCCGACCGACAGCATGTTCATGATCACGGCCTTCAGCGGCACGAGGATGCTGCGGAACACGATCAGCAACAAGACGAAGCTGAGTATCAACACAGCGCCGATCAGCAGCGCGAGACGCTGGCCGAGGTAGGCGGCGAAGTCGATGCTGGCCGCGGTGAAGCCGCCCACTCGCACATCGATGCCGGACGACGGTATGTCCGTGCTGCGGAGGCGGTTGACCAGGTCCGTCGTCGCTTTGTCCTGCGGCGAACTGAACGGGAACACCTGCCAGGACCAGGTGCCGGGTGCCAACTCCTCGCCCTTGGTCATGAAGGCGATGTCGGTGTCGTCGATCAACTTGTCGCGGAACGCCCTCGCAGTGTCAATCGTGAGGGTCGGATCGGTGCTGACGAGGATCAGCGGCCCCGTGCCTCCCGCACCAAACCCTTGGGCGATCAGGTCATACGCCTTGCGTGCCGTGTTGTCCTTGGGAAGGTTCCCCGTGTCACCGAACCCGAGTCGGATCGACGTCAGCGGCGCGGCGAGCAGGAGCAGCACGAGCAACCCGAGGATCAGCGGTGGCCAGGGGCGACGCTGGATGAACCGGCTCCATCGATACCAGAACTGTTGTTGTCGCGGCTTCAGGTGGCGGTGCGGTAGATGGATTCGCAGCGATGTGCCGAACCGGAGGGTGCTGACGACCATCACGAGGGTCGCGATCACCACGGCTCCGAGCAGCGCGAAACCGAGGGCGATCCCGGTGAAGACGCCCACCAACGAGAGCAGCACGAATGCGCCGACCGCGATCGCCGCCGCCCTCGATGTCTCGTCGATCCGATGGCCGGCGAATCCGATCAGAGCCGGCAGCAGCGTGATCGAGGCCAGCATCATCAACAAGACGCTGATCGCCGATGCCGCGGCCAGTCCGCGCACGAACGACAGCCCGATGATGAACAGCCCCAACAACGAGATGATCACGGTGATGCCGGCGAAGATGACCGCACGACCGGAGGAATCGACCGCTTGGATGACCGCGTCCTCGGGTTCAAGGCCGGCATGTAGATGTTCTCGATAACGGGTGACGATGAAGAGCGCGTAGTCGATGCCCACACCGATCCCGATCATCGCCGCGATCTGCGGGCCGAACTCCGGGATGGTGAAGCCGTTGGAGGCGATGGCCATCACTGCTGCACCCACGCCGAGACCGAACAGCGCCGTCGTGATCGGCAGTCCCATCGCCAGCACGGAACCGAATGCGATGAGCAAGATGACGATCGCTGCCAGCAGGCCGAGGATCTCGCTCTCCGGCAGGTGGAACCCGGCGAACAACTGACCGCCGTACTCGATCCGTAGCAAGCAGGTGACGTGCGACCGGGCCGCATCGCACCTCAAGTGCCGTTCTGACTCCGGCACCATCGTGTCACCTAGGTGCTCGATGCGCTCGGCCAGATTGAGCGTGCCTGCCTCGCTGCGATTCGTGTACGAGATCTGAGCAAACGACGTGCCACCCAGGTAGCTGGTGAAGTCCTTGCCGTCTTCGGTGTAGGGACTCACGACCTTGACGCCGTCGATCTTGTCGACCTCGTTGAAGAACGGCTCCATCAGCGCCCTGATGCGACCTTGCGTGCCTTCGTCGGCGAAGTCACTCGAGGCGAACACGATCTGGGCCGTGTAGCCGGCATCCTCGTAGTCGCCGGTCTTGATCAACGCATCCTTGACGTACTGCGAATCGCTGTTCGGCAGGTTGAAGTCGGTGTGGTAGTCGATCCCCATGAACCCGCTGACGGTGTTCAGCGCCAGCAGCAGCGGCAGCCAGATCCCGAACACCATGATCCGGCGCTTCCGGTAGCTGAACCGCGTGAGACGAACCAACATGCCATCCGTCGTACTGGGAGCCGGCACGGAGGTTTCGGTTGCCATTCTGCCCGCCTTCCGCAGAGAGAGAGATACGTCTTCAGTGATCGGCAGCAATTGACCGTAGCTTGACAATTCCCCTGGGCGCGAGCCAGGCCCTGGCCGGACTCGTCTCGGTCGACGAATCGTCAAGATTTCCTCAAGTCGCTCAAGTTCTTGGCCGTGCTGCCGATTCACCGGTGGACAACTCTGGTTGCGGACGCGTCGTCTCGGTGTGTTTCGCCAACCGGTGCAGCGAGTCCGAAGGCCGCGACACCTGCAGTGGTCGCGACCACCGTTCCGGTGACAACGGTTGCACCGACTGTCGCTGCAGCGATCCTGCTGACGGCCGAGGTCGTCGACGGCGACACCATCACGATGTCGGATGGCACCACCATCCGGCTGATCGGCATCGACACTCCCGAGCGCGGGCAATGCGGATACGAGGCTTCGTCGGCCGGGATCGCGCAACTGATCGGCGGGCAGAACATCACCTTGGTCCCCGGTGCCCGTGATGACACCGACAAGAACGGGCGTCTCCTTCGTTACGTCGAAGTGAACGGCATCGACGTCAACTCGAAGATGATCGAGAGCGGTCACGCCATCGCCCACTACGACGGGCGCGACGGCTACGGCGAGCACCCGAGACAAGACGCGTACGTGCAATCGGACGCACTGACACCATCGACCAATCTCTGCGCGCCAGCCGCTGTCGTTCCTCCGGCCGTGGTTCCGTTCGCACTGATCCCTGTGG
>JANPOJ010000537.1:0-3700 GCA_031427935.1 Ilumatobacteraceae bacterium
GCCGCCCAGATCTCCTCGTCCTCGTCACCCGTGCCACATGATGCGCCTGCAGCACCGAGGATGTGACCAGCGTCGTCCTTGATCAGCACCGCACCGGTCTGTGGCAGGAACCGCCCGTGCGCAGTCGAGGCCAACGAGACGAAGAAGTTCGGATTGCCGGCGGCCCGTTCGGCGAGCACGCGGCTGGACGCCCCCATCCCTACCGCCGCCCACGCCTTGCCGGTCGCCACGTCGATGCGGAACATGCTCGCCCCATCCTGGCGTTGGGCCGCAACGAGATGTCCGGAGTCGTCGAGCACGACGACCCCCATCGGTCGGTACCCCGCCCGGGCCGAGGCAGCCAAGGCGCCCTCGATGATGGCGTTTGCCGTGGTGAGTTGCAGTCTCGCGCTGTCCATCGCCGCAGCGTAGGTGGTCCGCACCGGTTCGACCACCCGGCGCCGTTGCAGTCACGGCGGCATCTCGAGCGCGACCCGCACGCCGTCGCCGCCGAGGCCGAGTTCGCCGAGACGGGCAGCAATGCGGGTTCCGATGCCCCAGTTTGCGGTCACCGATTGCAAGAAGACTGCGTCGGGGCAGCGCCGGAGCGCTTGCCCGAGCGGCATTCCCGAGCGGATGTCGAACACACGAGCCTCGTACGAAGCGGTGGCGACGACCTGTCGAGGTCGACGCGGGTTCCCATCGCTGCCAACGACGACCGGCAACCCGCCGAGCTCCGGTCGGCGGCGCACCTCGACCGCAGCGAGGAACTGATCGAGGTCGACGTGCAGCACCCACGGGCGCGCCGGTGCGGCACCATCGCCCGATCCTTCCTCGGTGGCCATCAACACACGATGGCACTTCCTGACCGACCGAGTCTCGCTGGGTTACGGCCGCCGGGTCCTGGCGCGGATGAACTTCAAGATGTCGATGTGCTTGGCGGTGTCGTGCAGCATCAGATCGACGAGCAACGGCAACAACGGATCTCCGTGCGGGTTCCCGTGACTCCACTGCAGCTCCTTGCGAAGACGGCGGAGCTCTTTCATGTCTTCCTTCTCGAAGGCCAGCAGCCGGTCGGTCTCGGCGCGAAGCGCGGGATCCTCACGCACCTTGAGCGTCGGGACCGTCGGCGGGTTGTCTTCATACCAACGGAACGGATGTAGCTCATCGTTCAACATGTCGGCGATCTGCTGGTGGTGCCGGGTCTCATCGGCCATGATCAGACGCACGAGGTAGCGCAGTCCGTCGTCGTCGGATTGCTCGGCCAGGCTTTGATACGACGAGAGCGCCGAGCCCTCGCGTTGGCCATGCGTGCGGAGCATCTCTATCAGCTCGGCGTGGGCAGCGGAGTCGGGTTTGCTGGGCGCAACAGCTTGATCAGTGGTCATGTTTCGCGGCCTCCACACAGTCGGGTTTGCGGTTCCGCTCCACGAGACCACAGGTCTCACCGCACCCGTAGGGCCGAAAGTCCCCGGATCGGCGAGGCGTCACCTCGAGCCACCTTTCCGCTGACACGAGATACTCTCGCCATACACCTCGGGGAGGTACCGGTGTTCGACAAGCTCAAGCAGGCCCTCAACTCCAAGGCCGAGCACGTCCGCGAGATCCGAGCCAACCCTGGCCCGCCCGACCTCAGCGTGCTCCCCACCGGCACCGGGGCCGTCGGCGGACTCGGCGCCGTCGCACCAGAGGTGGCCAGCGCCTACGTGGGGATGGAGATACGGACGATCCGACCACTCGACCGGCTCGGCCCAGAGTCCAGCAGCCTCATCGGCGACAAGATCCGAAGCCGAATGCGCGACGCGGGAGTGGGAGATCCCGACCTTCCTCCTGGGGAGCTGATCCCCGGGCAGAACGCAGCCCGGATGGAACGCCTCCGAGCACAAGGCCTCAACGATCAGCAGCTCGCAGAAATTCAAGCCAAGATCGCCGAGGTCACTCAGGCGCACGAAGGGGCCGGATGGACGGTCGACTTCGCCAACGGCAACCACGCCTCGGTGCAGGTGTTCGACTCGGGTTCACCCGATGGCGACTTCGTTGGCCTGCAAGCAAAGTTCGCCGCACAACACACTCGCGCCGGGACACACGCGATGCAGCGCAACCCGGCGGAGTTCGCCGTCGAGCTCATCACGACCTCGCCGTACGAGGCGTACTACCTACCAGGCAAGTTGGCTGCCAACGGCCGCTCGCACGAGGCCACCGCGTCGGCCTCGCACCTCGGCACGATGCAACTCGATCAGACGCTCGCCGCCTTGGCGATCCTCGCCCTCCACAGCCTCGAGGGTTGACGAAGTTGCAAGCACCTTCCGGTTGAGGTCATACGACCCTGGTGCCCGTTCATTCGCAGGCGGACAATCGGGGCCGATCGAGGAGGTCGCCATGAAGGCTGCAGTCGTTCACGAGTTCGGACACCCGCTGGTCATCGAAGACATTCCCACCCCGTCACCCGGGCCCGGCCAAGTCCTCGTACGCGTGGAGACATCCGGCCTGTGCCACACCGACATTCACGCAGCCGGCGGCGACTGGCCGGCCAAGCCGGCACCACCGTTCATTCCCGGTCACGAAGGCGTCGGCATCGTCGAGCGCGTGGGTGCCGGCGTCACTCGCGTCAGCGAAGGTGATCGTGTTGCGATCCCGTGGCTCGGCTGGGCGTGCGGGGCCTGCGAGGCATGCGCGTCGGGTTGGGAAACCCTGTGCCCGTCGGCGCGCTACACCGGCTACACGATCAACGGCGCGTTCGCCGAGTACGTCGTTGCCGATGCGGCGTTCGTCGGTGTTGTCCCTGCGGGGATCGATCCCCTCGATGCGGCGCCGCTCCCATGCGCCGGCGTGACCACGTACAAAGCAATCAAGGTGTCGGGTGCGCGATCGTCTGACCTCGTTGCGATCTTCGGCATCGGTGGCCTCGGACACCTCGCGTTGCAGTACGCCAAGATCGCCGGCGCGACCGTCGCCGCGGTCGATCTCGTCGAAGCCAAACTCGAGGTCGCCAAGCACCTCGGCGCCGAGTACACGTTCAACTCCAAGACCCACGATGTGGTCGCCGAGATCCAGGGCCTCGGCGGTGCGAACTGTGCGATCGCGTTGGCCGCCTCTCCGGTGGCCTGCGAGCAAGCGTTGGCGAGTTTGAAGCGCAACGGCACGCTCGTGCTCGTCGGGCTTCCCAAGGACAACTTCATGAAGCTCCCGATCTTCGAGACCGTCGTGATGGGGCTCAAAGTCGTCGGGTCGTTCGTCGGGACCAGACTCGATCTGGCCGAGACCTTCGCGCTTCACGCCGCAGGCCGAACCACGATCGTTCGCGAGTCACGCCAACTCGACCAGGTCAACGAGGCCATGCACGAGGTCCTCAGCGGCTCCGTGGACGGCCGGCTGGTCTTCGACCTTCGAAGCATCTGACGGCTGGACCCGTCCCCAACTGCTGCTCGCCGGTCGTCAGCCGGGTTAGAGCGCGATCGCGCGCAGGTTGTGGGCATGACGGTCAACTCGATTCGCTGAAGTCGCTGAGCAACTGCCCAGTCCTCCATCGACCGCAGCAGGCGAGCCCCGACACCCTTTCCATGCTTCTCGTTCACCACACCCATCGTGAAGTCGCACCGGTGATGCAATCGTCGGACGGCTCCGCGTATGCACACCAGGAAGCCGACGAGCCCCAGCTTCAACTACCTCGTCTTTGCCCACCGTCAGTAAAACGACATCCTGAAGCCCTTGCGGTGAGACG
>JANPOJ010000538.1:0-1787 GCA_031427935.1 Ilumatobacteraceae bacterium
GCCTCCAATGTTGCATTTGTGTGACGACCGGAGTAGACAGAACCACATCTGAACAGCTTCAGGGTCCGCGGCGGCACCCCGGAGAGGTGATTTCCCACGATGCAGTACGACAACTCCGACGATCCATTCGGGTTCTGGAAAGACGAACCCACTCGGCAGTTGAAACGTACGCAGGCCGGAACGCGTGCCCACGCAGACACTCGCAGCGACACTCGGCCCATCACTCGAATGGTCCCGGTGATACGAACGGAGAAGACGAACTCCGTCCCGGCGCTGCACCCGCCGCGCAACCCGCTCGTCGTCCGCATCGGCGTGATGGCCGGGATCACCCTGTTGCTGGTGCCCTTCGCCCTCAGCCTGCGCGACGATCAACCGCGGGTACGCGCGGCGAATCTGCAGGGTGTCGACACCGTCCTGGTCGGCAGAATGCCCGCCCCGGCTCCGACCGTCATTGCCCTCGACACCGCCGCTCCCACCACGCTGGCCCCCACCCCCGTGCCGTCGCCGCCCTCCACCGAGGCCATCGCCGTGACCGCCGCGGCCACCGTCGCGCCGACCGACCCGCCGACCACCGCCCCGAAGGTCAAGAAGGTGGCGGTGAAACCGACCACGACCGTTGCTGCCGTCGCCGTCGCCAAGCCGACCGCGGCGCAATCCGCCGACCAGGCCTGCACCGCGATGTACACCGTGGCCAACGGCGACGCCTGGTCGACGATCGCCAACCGAGCCGGGATCACGATGAAGGCGTTGCTGGCGGCCAACAACGCGACGATCAAGACCGTGCTGCTGCCGGGCAAGAGCATCTGCCTGCCCGCCGGTGCCGCTACCCCTGCTCCGCCCACCACGAAGGCGCCGTCCACCACGCAGCCGAAGCCGGCGACCACCCAGCCCAAGCCGGCAACGACCCAGCCGGCGACGCCGCCCGTCACCACCCCGCCGGCCACCACCCAGCCCCCGCCACCGGCCAACACCTACACCAAAGCCCAGGTCGCCCAGATCATCCGTGACGTGTGGCCCGACGACCTCGAAGACGAGGCCATCCGCATCGCCACCCGCGAGAGCAACCTGATCCCCACGGTGCGCAACTACTGCTGCTACGGCCTGTTCCAGATCTACTACTCCGCCCACCGCACGTGGTTGGCCAGCATGGGCATCACCAGCGCCGCCCAGTTGTACGACCCCCTCACCAACGCCACCGCCGCCTACGCCCTGTACCGCAACTCCGGCTGGGCCCCCTGGGCCACCTCCACCCCGACCACCACCGCCGCCTGACCACGCTGACCGCCCCGGTCGTCGGGCCGTCGAGTCGCCGGGCGCGATGTGAGTACTGGCCGTACCGAAACCGCGCCCAACCAACTCCAACGGGCGCGACTTGTGCCACCCGTGGCGTGCCACCCGTGGCGTGATATCGCGCCCGACCGGCCACGGCGGAGATGGTGAATTGGCCCGGGTGGGAGTCACGCGTCTGGGACTACACTCATCTCCCGACATAGGCGCTCGTAGCTCAATGGATAGAGCATTTGACTACGGATCAAAAGGTTGAGTGTTCGAGTCACTCCGAGCGCGCTTCCCAGATGTGCAGATCTAGCTGGTGTGATAAGGTCCGAGGATCCCGCTGATTGGCGGGGTCCTCGGCCGTTTTCGGCCCCATGTATCGCCGATGTATCAGAAGGAGGTCGCCATGGCATGGAAGCCAACAGGCCGACCAACGGTGCGCCAGCAGCGCGACAAGTGGGTCGTGCGCGTCGATGGCATCGATACCGAGACGGGCAAACACCGCCCGCGAC
>JANPOJ010000539.1:0-16924 GCA_031427935.1 Ilumatobacteraceae bacterium
GGCCCCCCTCGGGGGGAGGTGGGGGCCGGCGGGTTGTCGGGGCCGTCAGTCAGTGCGGCCCACGAGTGAGGACGGCATGTAGCCGAGACGTTGATAGAGCGGGCAATGCCCGAGCGCTCCGGTCGCGACGAGATCGAGCCCGGCGGCGATGAGGAGCAACTCGAGGATCGCTGCGAGAACGGAGCCCGCCGAGACGATGAGTACCAGGCCAGCGATCATCGTGGCGAGCCCGATCGCGATCCGACCGCCACTCTCGATCGGTGTGATGTTGACAGACAGTCTGCGCTCAAGGCGGTGTTCGGGAACAACGATCGTTGCGTTCAGATTGCGCCGTGGTTGTTGGGTGAGGACCATGGGGGGACGTCCTGTCACGCTCATAGTTCAGCGGGGGCGTGCTCGGCGTGCGGGTTCGACCGGGAGATGTCGACGTGGTTTGACGCGCCGCCGCAACAACCGGACTCTTTGCTTGCGGACGTGGGCTGCGTTGCATGTTCGCGCTCGTCGTCGGTCGTCTGTGGGTCGTCGTGTTTGCAACAACAGCTACCGTGTTCGCCTGCCATGATTTTCGCTCCTGGTGATCGATCAAGACGCTTCTTGACGTCCCTCATAGTCGGCTCGATCTCAGCAGTTGACATCCGCACCGGCTACGGATTCCTCCTTCGGTGATCCCGTAGAAAGTCGAGGTTTCGCGCACCACGGCGCATCGTGTCGACCGAAGGCTCAGCGACCGGTCAGTCGCAGCATTGGCTGGGCGAGGCGGCGCGCTCGATGGCCGGCAGTCCGTTCGGCACCGGATGGACCGTGTGGACCCGAGTCGAGTCTGGCGAGAACGACTCATGTGGGCCGGAGACCGAAGGTGCGGACTGCGGCGTAGATCGTGGGGGACCTTTTGACTCGCCGCTTCACCCCAGACCTGCCCTGGTGCATTGAGGCTAAAGCCGCAACCCGGATCGGTGGTCCGTTCGGATGTCGACTGGACGTCGCGCGTGTGATCATCGGAGAGCACCGCCCAACGACGGTGGGAGAGGTCTCAATGAAAGACGAACCGGGTCGCCTCGGCGTGATCCTTGTCGATGTGCTCAACAGCGACGGGGAGGCGTTCGACGTCTACTTCCTTGAGCGCAATGGCCACGACGCCAGTGACAATGTGTCTCACCGAAGCGTTGGCGACTTCGGGGGTCGGGTTGTAGAACTGAGTGAGAAAAATCCCAGTTGCGATCAGAATGAACAGCGCTGCGGCGGTCAACCCGCCAAGGCTCCAACCCAGATTGTTGGCGTGCTCGGGTACCGGGTACTGCAATGCTTTGAGACCGAGCCGCTCATCGAGAACCTCGGCCGCGCGGGCTCGACGCGAACGGCGCGGCGCGTCCAGGCTCGTCGCCATCACACCTCCGCGACCTTTCGGGGACGGAATCGCACCGCCAGGTACGCGCCGAGAACACCGAGAGCGATAAGACCCGACAGGGCGACTACGTCGCCGCTCGTAACGTTGCGGTGGGGAGCGAGCCCATCGGTCACGACGTCAATGCCGGTCTCGGCGCCGACCGCCAATGAGGGCACCTGTCAGATCGGTTGCGGGTCGCTGCCCCCCATATGTGGGCGGGCGCCGATGCTGAGCTCGAGCAACGTGCGTGCCTGATGGAAGTCGCCCTTGCCGAGCGCGTCGCCGGCCTGCGCGACAAGTTTCAGGTCAACCCCCTGTGTATCCGCAGCCGCAAGGGCATCCTTGATCTTGTCGGCAGCCAGGTCCATGTTGTAGGGCTCATTGACTATCACCAGCGATCGCCTGTCGGACCAAGTCCCCCGCCACAGCGCTCTCGCCGTCACCATGCGCGAAGACTGGGACCGCGCCGAACAGCAACACGACACCAGCGATCGAGCTGATCATCAAGGCTCGACGGAGCACGTTCACAAACGAACTATGTCCACTTTCCTCTCGACCGGAATGATCCTCCTGCCGACCCCGATGCGGCTCACTACGAAGACGACCAGCCTCGTCAAGCGAGGTGTCATCGTTTGGCGGTAGAGCGAGCTGCGTCATCGATGCCGCTCCGTAGCAACCCGCACCTTTCTTCCGTAGCCGACCCGGATGCATCCATCGAACGACAGGCGCACGATCGGACAAGACGGAGGTCGAAGCATGCCGGTCGCAACAGAAGTTGAACAAGGAAGATGCCCGAGCCACGATGCAAGCAAGCTGGTTCTCGTGGCCATTCAGCACGCTGGCATGCGGCGCTTCACGTTGGAGTTGGTGCGCCGTGAGCACCGCTGCCGGGTGGCGGAGCCCGAGCCGGACGAGTTGCTCGCCGTGAGCCTGTCAAGACTCGAACCCGACCTCCTGGTCGTCGACGACCGGGATTTCCCGAAGTGCTGTCGGGACGCGCTCGACGCGTTCTCGCCCGAGCGAGTCATCGTGATCGGGCCCGAGCCTGACCACGGCTACCGGGCACTGGCGTTTCTCAATGGGGCGGGAGCGTGGATCCCGCGTGAGCGAGTCGGCGAAGACCTCGCACCGGCGATCAACGACTTGTTGGGATGCCGCCACGTTTCTGGTCAGGAAGGTCTCCGCGAGCCCGACGGAATGGAGAGTTCGGTCAATCGAGCGTTTGCCGCTCGAAGTCAGGAGGAGTTGAGATGGTTTCCAGTGTCATCGTCCTAGTGGTGGTCCTCGCCGTCGGCGGCTTCTTAACTTGGTGGTTCTTCGGACCGCGCCAAGCGGCACGCGCCGAGTTCAACGACGGGTGGCAAGAGGCAACGGTGGTCGTCAAGGGCGGCTACACGCCCGACGTCGTTCGGGTGCGGCAGCACACGCCATTGCGGCTGACGTTCGACCGTCAGGAAAGCGGCGACTGTACGTCGCGTGTGGTATTCCCGGACCTTCAATTGACCCAGGCGTTGCCAGCGTTCGGCCGGGCGACCATTGAGTTCACACCAACCGAGGCCGGCCGCTTCCAATTCGCCTGCGGAATGAACATGATCCGCGGCACCCTGGTCGTCGAACCAGCGGAGGCACCCGACCGATCCTCAACCCAAACCGACGAACAGCCGCGATCTCCCGGATTGATCGACACCGACGCCGAGGACCGTGAGGCCGTCGCCCGCGAGGCTGAGATTCACGATCTCAGCATTCGGACGGTGTTCGGCGCGGTGTTGACCGCACCGGTGCTTTTCGCCGTGATGTTCCATGAACTGTTCGGTGCCGACTGGGTACCGGGGTTCTTGATGAACCGATGGGTGCAGCTGGCGTTCATCGCACCGGTCATGGCATACACGGGCTGGCCGATTCACCGCACCGGCTGGCTCAACTTGCGGCATCGCAGTGCCGACATGAACTCACTGATCACGCTCGGCACGATCGCAGCCTTCGGCTACAGCTTGCTGGTGACGCTGGCGCCATCGGTGCTCCCGATCGAGGTTCGCGAGGTCTACTTCGAAGCGGTGGGCGTCATTCTCACCCTCATACTTCTTGGAAGGCTGATCGAGGTTCGGGCCAAAGCGGGGACCGGCGAAGCGATTCGTGCACTCATCGGCCTACAGGCCCGCACCGCCCGCGTCAGTCGGTCCGGGGTCGAGGTCGAGATCCCCATTGAGGACGTCGAAGTGGGCGACATTGTGGCCGTGCGACCCGGCGAGAAGATCCCCGTCGACGGAGAAGTGATCGAGGGTCGATCGTCCGTCGACGAGTCGATGGTGACCGGCGAGCCGATTCCAGTCACCAAGCAGCCGGGTGACATCGTGATTGGTGCCACCATCAACCAAACGGGTGCCTTCCAGTTCCGTGCCACCAAGGTCGGGCGGGACACGTTGCTCGCTCAGATCATTGATCTCGTCGAGAAGGCCCAAGCGTCGAAGGCTCCGATCCAGCGTCTGGCCGACGCGGCCTCAGGAGTGTTCGTCCCGGCCGTGATGTTCGTCGCGCTCGCGACCTTCGCCGTGTGGTTCTTGGCCGGTCCGGCACCCGCGCTCACGCTGGCCCTGGTCAGTGCAGTGGCGGTCCTGATCATCGCCTGTCCGTGTGCCCTCGGTCTGGCCACACCCTTGTCGATCATGGTCGGTACCGGGAAGGCCGCGACCTCTGGCATTCTCATCCGTTCCGCGGAGGCACTCGAAACAGCCCACAAGCTTGACACCGTGGTCCTCGACAAGACCGGCACGCTCACCGTCGGCAAACCGGTACTCACGGACGTCGTGGTCACGGGCGACATTCCCGAAAGCGAGCTGATCGAGCTGGTGGCTGCGGCTGAACAGCCGTCGGAACACCCGCTAGCGGCAGCCATCGTCGAGGGGGCCCGCCTCCGGGGACTCTCCGGGCGCAAGGCCGAGACCTTCGATTCGGTCACCGGCAAAGGTGTGGTGGCGCGAGTCGCCGGTCATGACGTGCTCGTCGGCAACTTCCGATTGATGTCCGACAACGGGATCCCCACCGCAGCGCTAGAGGACTCTATGAGCCGTCTGTCAGCGGAGGGGAAGACACCAGTTCTCGTTGCGATCGACGGCCGTGCAGCCGGCGTTGTGGCAGTCGCCGACACACTCAAGCCAGGGTCGGCCGATGCAGTTGCCGCGTTGCAACACATGGGCATCGATGTCGTCATGATCACCGGCGACAATCGTCGCACCGCCGCCGCAATCGGTCGTCAGGTCGGCATCACGCGTGTCCTCGCCGAGGTACTCCCTGAGCACAAGGCCGCCGAGGTGCGTCGTCTCCAAGCGGAGGGCCGCCGCGTCGGAATGGTCGGAGACGGCATCAACGACGCCCCGGCTCTCGCACAAGCCGATGTCGGTCTCGCCATCGGGACTGGCACCGACGTGGCCATCGAGTCGTCGGACATCACCCTGATCTCCGGGGCGCTCGAAGGCATCGTCACGGCAGTGACGCTCAGCCGTGTGACCATGCGCAACATCCGCCAGAACCTGTTCTTCGCCCTCCTCTACAACGGGCTCGGCATCCCCATCGCCGCCGGTGCGCTCTACCCGTTCTTCGGGCTCAGGCTGAGCCCGATGCTCGCAGCGGGGGCGATGGCGGCGAGCTCGCTATCCGTTGTGACCAACGCAAACCGACTGCGCCGCTTCGCCGCCGCTCCGCTGCCACACGCAGCGTCGCCCGCGACCGAGCCACGCGTCGATGTCGGCAGCGATGACGAGCCGGCTGCACCGGCTACGGCTGTCGACCCAGTGTGCGGCATGACAGTCGATCGAAAGACCGCCGTACAAGCGTTGGTCGGTCGAGAGAGCGTCTTCTTCTGCTCGGATCACTGCCGGGATCGGTACGTGCACGAGCACTCACCCGAGGCCAGTCACATCGTGACGGGCGCTTCCGCGGCGTGAGGAAATTGAAATGATCGAACCTATCCACTCGGAGGCCATCGAAGCCGTCCTGGTCGAAGCTGTCGCTTGCCACCTCTGCGACGACGCAGCACAGCTTCTCGCGAACGCCGAGAGCGAAGGAAAGCTCCGAGTTCGGCGAATCGCCCTCGAGTCCGAGGAAGGCAAAGCCATCGCCCGGGCAACCAGGGCGCCGATGCCGCCAATCGTACTCATCAACGGCGAGTTGCTCGGCTGGGGCCGGTTGTCGCGAGGCAAGCTCGACCGACGCCTTACCGACATAACGACGCAGGCGGCGACAGCATCATGACCCTTTTGACGTCAGGTTCGGTGATCGCTGCCTTCTTCGCCGGCGCCGTCGCGCTGTTCGCTCCATGCTGCATCGTGTTCCTGCTGCCGTCGTATCTCGCCGCGGCGGTGAAGAACCGCCGCTGGCGCCTGCTCCCCCTGACCCTGGCGTTCGCAGCCGGCCTGGCCGTCGTACTCGTTCCGATCACCCTCGGCATCCGTCTGCTGGCCACCTCCCTGGCTCGCTACCACACACTGCTCTACGTCGGCGGGGGCGCACTGCTGCTGGCATTCGCGGTCCTCGCCCTCGCCGGGCGAAGCTGGAGCCTCCCGTCATTCATCCGCTCGCCCGATCCAGAGCGCGGCGACTCCGCAGGCGTGTTCGCCCTCGGGATCTTCTCCGGCATCGCGTCGTCATGCTGCGCGCCAGTGCTTGCCGGAGTGATGACGCTGTCGGCACTGTCGTCGACGCCGGCAGGTGCCGGGCTGCTCGGGCTCGCTTACGTGTTCGGCATGACCTTCCCGTTGTTCCTCATCGCGTTGTTCTGGGACCGATTCAACCTCGGTGAGCGGCGGCTGTTCACCGCCCGCGTGCTGCATCTGCGAGTGGGGCCGATCCGGTGGACGACCAACACTGTGAACCTGATCGTGGCCATTGTCTTCGCGGCCATGGGCACCATGGTGTTGTGGCTCGCCGCAACGGGCGAGACGGCCGGCGCCCCAGGTCCGCAAGTGGCGATCGGGCGGAGCTTGTCTCGCGTCTTTGCCCGCATCCAATCCGGCCTGAAGCCGGTTCCCGAACCCATCCTTGGCGCCGGCCTGCTAGCGCTCGCCGCCATCTTCGTCGTCGCAGGTCTACGAGACCGGCGCACCAACACAGGAGAAGCGATCAATGTCTCATCACCCGAACCCCACGACGCAGACGATGCACCGGTCCACCAGTGCCACTAAGCGCCGGCGTATCAGCCCTCGCCAGCGAGCGGCGCAACGGCGTCACCACCGCTGGCTCGGTTGGAGCATCGCTGTTGTTGTCGTCGCTGTCGCTGTCGTCGCTGTTGCTCTAGGCGGCCGAAGCTCCTCGAGCTCGGTCAACGGTGCCGCTCCGCCGTTCCAGCTCGAGTCCACGGCCGGTGGCACGGTTTCCCTGGCTGACTACAAAGGACAAAGCGTTCTCCTGTACTTCAACGAGGGTGTTGGCTGCGACGCGTGCTTCATCCAGATGGCGAAGCTCGAGGCTGACGGCGGGCTTGCCAAAGCCGGCGTGTCCATCGTGCCCGTCGTCATGAACTCCCCCGGCCAGGTCGCTGCCGAACTGCAGCGCTATGGCATCCGGACGCCCTACGTCGTCGATCCCGACGGATCTGTGTCAAACCTCTACAAGACGCTTGGCACGGGGCACCACGCCAACCTTCCCGGCCACACATTCATCCTCGTCGGGCCCGACGGCACCATGAAATGGCGCGGCGACTATCCGGGCATGTGGGTCGATCCGGCCGAGTTGACCTCTGCGGTCCAGGCCCAGCTCCGCTGATCGCGCACCATCATGCTCGGTGTGGGCGCCGTCTCATTCATTGCCGGACCGAGCTGGCATCTCGCGATCGCGCGGGTCTTCCTTCACCGCGCTAAGGGCGATAGGCCGTGAGCGGGCAAGTAGAAGAGATCCGACTGGGTGGCGGTCCCGAACTGTACGCACGCCTCCGCACAAGCGACCAGGAGGCACCAACGATCGTGCTGCTGTGCGGTCTCGGGTTCCATACCTTCGAGTACGAACCACTCGCCGAATCACTCACCGCCTCGGGCTACAACGTTCTCAGCCTTGACTATCGCGGGCATGGTCGCAGCGACGGCCCGAGAGGCAGATGGAGCCTTGCCGACCTCGCGTCGGACGCTCGCCGGGCCGTCGGTCTCGTCAGCGGGCGTGGCTTCGAACGGATCGGGGTGTTCGGCAACAGTCTGGGCGCGATGATCGCTATCCAGGTCGCGACTGCGGACCCCAGAGTGCGAGGCGTCGTCGCCAGCAACTGCCCCGCCCACATCGCCGACTTCCTGCTCACGACGCCACGCCGGATGCTCCTCACCATCGCACGACCGCTCCAGATGGTCCCTTCGGTGCGCATCAGCGTCGGCCACTTCTACTCGTACGAGCAGCTCATCAACGATCGCGCCTGCGTCACACGCATCCGCAACGACCCGACGGTCACCGCAGCCCGGCGTCTCTCCATCGGGACCTACCGCTCGCTGCTCGACTGGAACGGACCTGCCGCGGTCCACGCACTGCACCGTCCTATCCTCGTCATCCAAGGACGGGCGGATCGCCTGCAACCCGTAGAGCAATCCCAGATCCTCTTCGACGCCGCCAACGATCCCAGCGAGCACCAACTCCTTGACACTGGCCACCTTCCGCACCTCGAGAACACCGGTCTAATCACAAAGCGGCTGGTCGACTGGTTCGACAACACCACCTGACCGAGGCCCGATGTGTGCTCGGCGCAGCAGCCGAGCGCCAGCAGGAGACACCGCAACGCGGCTGAATTGCGGTGAACAGCCGACACAGGCCCGGGGTTGGGCGTCGACGAGGTTCCACACGTGTTCGAGCGGTTCTGGCGCGGCAAGTCAGCGGCGGAAACCTACGGAACTGGCAGTGGCCTCGCTGTGGTCGCCGAACTGGTAGAAGGCCCACCATGGCACCATTCATGTTGCCAACAGAGCCGGCTGAGGCGCCGAGTTCACCGTGACGCTGCCCACGGGGGTAAGCCCAGCGAGCAAGCCGCGCGGCAGAGAATCACTTTCGATACGAGAGTGTCGTCGCCATTCCCGTCTCGAAGTGGTACGTGTTGTGGCAGTGGAGCATCCACTGGCCAGGGTTGTCCGCCTCGATGTCAAGCTCAACCGATGACATAGGGAGCACGTTGACCGTGTCTTTGCGCGCGTTGCCCTGCCCGACCATCTCGAAGGTGTGACCATGAAGATGGATCGGGTGGAACATCATCGTGTTGTTCACCACCTTGAGCCGAAGTCTCTCGCCTTGTCCGACGGTGATGGGTGCGGAGTCTGGGAAACTCTTGCCATCGATGCCATGCACGTAGCCCGAAGAGCTGGCGGTGAGCATGACGGACTCTTGCCGATCGGGTTTCCTCGAAGGCAGCCCGACCGCGTCAGCGGCAACCAGATCGACGTAGGAGAGCGTCCGACCGTCGAGCTCCGAGGGGCGCGATCCCAGCGTTGGGGCGGTCGTAGCGGCCGATGTGCGCAGCACGGCCTCGGCTGTCGGGTCATTCTTGCCTTCTGGCACCGCAACGATCGGGAAGGCTCCAGAGCCTGCCGTAAGGATCACGTCATAGCGCTCGCCCATCCCCAGGACCACGTTGTCAACCACAACCGGCACGATCGGAAACCCATCGGCATGGGTGACCGTTAACCGATGCCCGCCGACCGCGACCCGGTATGCGGTGTCGGACGCCGCGTTGATGAGGCGAAGTCTGACCTTCTGCCCCGGCTTGGCCTCGATCGTTTCACGCTCGGACGGGGCACGACCGTTGATGAGGTGCAATGGGTAGGCGACGTCGCCGGCAAGTCCTCCCATCATCGACCCCATGCCACCGGAGCCCATGTCGCCCATCCCGGCGCCCATGTGTTCGGAGTGCCCGCCAGTGCTGCGCAGTTCTTCGAGCACCTGCTCGGGCGTTCGGCCATAGCCGTCGAGCCAGTCATCCAACATCAGCGATACGTCGACATCGAACTCGACCGGATCGTTCGGGTCCTCGACGATCAAGGGCGCATACAAACCTCGGTCCAGCTCGAGTCCGATGTGTGGATGGAACCAATACGTTCCGGCATCGGGCACGGTGAACCGATATGTGAAGCGACCGCCGGCATCGACAGGAGCTTGAGTCAGGTCATGCACACCGTCCATGTCGTTGCGCAAGGCGATTCCATGCCAGTGCAGCGTGTTCGACGAAGGAAGATCATTCACGAACGTCGCTTCGACGAGATCACCAACCTTGGCCCGAATCCCACCAGCGCTCGGTCGGTCGCCGAAGGTCCAGGTCGACACCTCTCGCCCGCCCACGACGACGGTCGTCGGCGCAGCCGTGACGGTTGCGGACACAGTCCCTGCACCGGGCTTGCGACGCAACGCGTCACGACTCCCTACTGCCGGATCGGTCGGTCCGATCAACGCTCCGCCCACCGATGATGGCCCACCCGAACCGCAGGCGGCGAGCAACAGCGCTCCCCCACCGGTGACAAGCAATTCTCGTCGCGACCACACCTTCATCTGGCTACCTTCCAATCAGTCTCGGACGCGCCCGACCGCAGCGTCTCAGCACCACGACAATGCCCGGCCGGTGTGGAGATCGTGTGGAGATCACATGGAAGGCGTCTGCTGTTGCCTCCGATTCAACCCAATCGAACATCGTTCGTCGTACCGTGCAACCCGAAGGTACACACCATGGAGGTGCGAGATGCACAACGGAAATTGGGACAACGGAATGAATGGCGGAGGTTGGTGGTGGGTACCGATGATGCTCATGATGATCGCCTTCTGGGGCGGTGTGATTTGGCTGGCGGTCGCTCTGATCCGACGACCCAACCACACCCTCCACTCGGTGGTCCCAGGGCTCCCCGCTCAGCCCTCGGCTTCGTCTCCACACATGCCAACCGCACCGGAGATCTTGGCCGAGCGCCTTGCTCGCGGGGAGATCGAACCAGATGACTACCGCCGGCGCCTTGATGCCCTGAGCCAGCCAGTCGCGAGCCGACCAGGTTCGACGGACGGGGATTGAGCCCCAACGCTTCGCACCGACGCTCAGGGAGGCTGCAGCCCAATATCCGTAGTGTGCCGCAGCACGTTCCGGGCGTGCCACGGATGCCATCGACCGGCCAGATTGAGACGATTGCCGTACCACGATGTCAGGAGACGAAATGGGCGTGCACGGTGCAACGAACTTGGCTGAGCCAATCACACCGGAATCTGGCCGTCCGATCGGGGGCCTAGCGGCAATCGGAATCACGAAGTCCTACTCGCGTGGCGTCTGGCCGCGGCGGCGCGCAGTGCCTGTGTTGCGTGGCGCCGACCTCGTCGTCAGTGCAGGCGAGGTGGTCGGACTGGTGGGCGAGAACGGCTCGGGCAAGAGCACGATGATGAAGGTTCTCGTCGGTGATCTGGCTGCGGACGGAGGTCAGGTCGTCATTTCTGGACGTATGGGGTACTGCCCGCAGGAGCCGGTCCTCTATGAGCGGCTCACCTGCGACGAGCATCTCGAGTTGTACGGCGTGGGCTACGGCATGACCGAGCAGGCCATCCGGTCCGCGAGTGAGGCTCTCTACGACACCCTCGGCTTCGGCCGTTGGCATTCGATTCGCGCCGAACAACTGTCGGGTGGCACGAAGGCCAAGCTCAATCTCAGCCTGGCACTACTGGCCGATCCAGACGTGCTACTGCTCGACGAGCCGTATGCGGGATTCGATTGGGATACGTACGAGAGGTTCTGGGAGATCACCGCTGGTCGCCGAGACGCCGGTCGAAGCGTGCTGGTCATCAGCCACTTCGTCACCGATCGAGAGCGGTTCGACCGAATCGTCGAGTTGCGCGACGGCAGGACTGACCAGCAATGAGCGGCCTGACGACCCTTGTTGCGAGGCGATCGGTGCTCGAATATGTGCGACGGCCATTGAATGTCGTGCTCCTCGTCGTTGTCCCAGTCGTGATCGTCGTGGCGTGGGGTGGGGCGCTCGCGGACTTCTCGAAGGTCATTCTGGGCGGCACGGGCGATCGTGCCCAGATCGAGGTAGCCGCAGCTGGCTGGGCCACAGCGGCACTTGCCGGTCTGGCGGGTTTCTTCCAGGTCAGCGGCTCCGGCTCCGCCGATCGTCGACTCGCTGCCGCGAGCGGCAGCAGTGATCAGATCGTCGCTGGTCGGATGACCGCCGCTCTCGGGCTCAGCCTGGTGGCGGCAATCGGTGGCCTTGTGGCTCTGGCGGCGCGCTCGGGTATTGCCGATCCAATCCGAGCGGGTGCCGGCACTGCGATGGTCGCTGTCATCTATCTCGCGTTGGGGATGCTCGTCGGAACGTTCGTGCGGTCAGAGATGAACGGGGCGCTGGTGGTCACGCTGGTGTGGGTGTTCGACGTCTTCTTCGGGCCAGCTCTCGGACCTAACGCATCCATGGTCACCCGATTCTTCCCTCTTCACTTCCCCACCCTGGTGCTGATCGGACAATCGAGTGGACATGGAGGCACCTTCGGCGACGTGGGCTGGTCGCTCGTCTGGACCATCGGTCTGGTGAGCCTGGCCGCGGTTCGCCTTCGGATCGTGACCCGCCCCGCGGCACGCGCGATCGCTCGAGCGGACGCGACGTCGTCGGTCGCGCAGCCGACGCCGATCCCACGTTCGGACGCGCACGCAGACCCGGCGTCGACATCCGCTGCGGGACGACTCGTCGCTCCCACTTCTCGCGCAGCGCTGAGCACAGAGCGCCCTGGGACAGGGGACCGCCTCACCGCAGTGATTCGTGCCGGCATGCGCGAGCACCGCCGAAATAGGGTGCTGTGGGCATTGCTCGTTGCGGTCCCGGCGGTGTTCATCGGCATGGCTGTCATGGTCACCGTCGACTCGCCTGGTCCGATCAAGCTGGTCGAGCGTTCTCGTCATTTCGTCGCCTACCTTTCCGAGCGTCGCATTCATGCTGCGACCATGGTTCCAATCACAGCAGCCTTCCTCGCCGGAATAACAGGGCTGTTCGTCGTCACCGAGTCCTCGGGCGGTGACCGCCGCCTAGTGCTTGCCGGTTTCAGGACGCGTGAGGTCTTGGCAGGCCGATTGGCTGTGATAGGTGCGGCCACGATGCTCACGACCTTGGTCGCAGTCGCCGTGTCGGGCACGCTCTATCCGCCTCGCCAGTGGGTGGTCTTCATCGGAGCAAACCTGTTGATCGCCATGACCTACGCGATGATCGGCGTGCTCGTTGGACCGATCACTGGTCGCCTGGGAGGGCTGTATCTGATCCTTATGTTGGCGTTCATCGACGTCGGCCTCGGCCAGAGCGTCATGTTCCCTGATGGTCCACCCGCTTGGGGTGCGTACCTCCCGGCGCGCGGCGCGTCGCAGATGATGATCGACGGAGCTTTCACCAGTAGGTTCGACGCGACCCTCTCGATGGCGCTCGGGCTCGCCTGGCTCGCAGCGCTGAGCGCGGCTGCAGTGGCGATGTTCCACTTCCGAGCCGGAGCGGCGACGGTTGGTGCGCAACATCGCGCGGCCGTCGCTGCTGTTGCGTAGTTCTCCGCAGCACGAATCAGCGGCGAGTGCGGATGGCATCGACACGGAAGTTCTTCAGAATGACGGCATGAACAAGCCCAAGTTGGACGCGCGATGAAGAACAACATCAAGCTGGGACGGGTTGCCGGGTTCCCTTTGGCGATGAATTGGAGTGTGTTGATCATCGCTTGGCTCCTCACTTGGAGCTTGGCGACGACCTCGTTCCCGCATCACGCCGCAGGTCATGCCGAGCTCACATATTGGCTGACGGGGATCGGTACAGCGGTGATCTTCTTCATGTCGTTGCTCGCTCACGAAGTCGCCCACGCACTCGTCGCCCGACGTCACGGGGTCGAGGTAACTGGTCTCACGCTCTGGTTGTTCGGCGGCGTCGCCAGCCTGGGCAGCGAGCCCACTACGCCTCGCGCTGACTTTCGAATCGCCGTCGCCGGCCCGGCGGCGAGTCTCGGACTTGCCGGCGCGTTCGAACTCGTAGCCATCGGTTTGCGTGCCTTCGATGTCGGCCACCTTGTCGTGCTAGCGGCGGCGTGGCTAGCGGGAATCAACCTGATGCTCGGTGTCTTCAACCTGATCCCGGGAGCGCCACTCGATGGAGGTCGCATCTTGAGGGCGTTCCTGTGGCAGCGGCACGGTGACCGGCTGCGCGCAACCGTCTCTGCCGCACGAGCCGGAAGAGTTCTCGCCTTTGCGCTCATCGGGCTTGGTCTGCTCGAGTTCCTCGCAGGTGTGCGCATGGGTGGACTCTGGTTGGTGTTCATCGGCTGGTTTGTCTTGACCGCAGCAGGGGCTGAGGAGGCCGACGCCGTCACACGCAGGAATCTCGGCGGGCTGCAGGTAGCCGACGTGATGAGCCGGCAACCGCTGGTTGCCCCCGGCTCCATGACCCTGAGCGAGGTCATCGAGTCCTCCGTGCTCGGCAGTCGTCATTCGACATACCCGGTCACAGGTATCGACGGTGAGGTCATCGGGATAGTCACACTCGCGCAGATTCGGCACATCCGGCAGGCCGACCGGGGCGGCACACTTGTCGCGCAGATCGCGATATCGCTGTCCGAGGTACTGGTCGCAGCTCCGAGAGATCCCCTGGTAGCTCTGCTCGACCAGCTCGATCAGGAAAGTGGCGACCGGGCTCTTGTGTTCGACGACGGCAGCCTTGTCGGAATCGTCACTCGTCGCGACCTAACACGCGCAGCCGATCTGGGCGACGCGACGAACCAGGAGCGCCGGCTCGTGCCATGACGGTACAGGCGTGCTCCAACGACATCCGAGCTCCCGAGCTTCGTGTGTTGTATGCGTGTCTGTTCGTCGTGATGGTCGGGTACGGCAGCACCCTGATCGTCTTGCCGTATCACCTCCAACGGATCGACGCCCTCGCCTCCGCCTCACCCGAGACCGTGGCATTCCAGGTCGGACTACTCACCGGCGTGTACGCCCTCGCACAGCTGATCGCTGGACCATTCGTGGGCCGTCTCGCCGACCGCCTCGGTGAAAGAAACACACTCCTCGGAGGGCTCGCTGGACTCGCGGCAACTCAGGCCGCGTTCGGACTAACCGCCTCGCTACCGCTGCTGTACGCCCTCCGTTTCCTTGGTGGCGTCGCGGCCGCCGCGCTGATCGTGTCGGCAACTGCCTACGTCACGGAGAAGACGAGTGACAAGGGCCGCGCACGAGGAATGGCTTGGTTCGGCACGAGCGTCAGCCTCGGGCTGATCGCGGGACCGGCAATGGCCGGTGTACTCAGCCAACCCGGAATAGACATCGGGGCTGGCCCCTTCCGGATCGACGGCTATTCGATCCCGTTCATCTTCAGCGCGGCGCTGACCCTCACGATCCTCGCGTACGCCCGGACCAGGCTCGCCCCGGTTCCAACGTCAACCAACGGGACCGTTGAAGTTGGTACCGGTGGGGGCGACGGCATTCCGCGACTGAGAACATTGCTCGGCCTCGTGACGACAGCCCAATACGGCCTCGCGATCTTCGAAGGAACGTTCGTGCTCTATGCGCGCGATCGCCTCTCACTCTCTGCCGGACAGACGAGCGTGGCGTTCGTCGTATGTGGTGTGGTCATGGCTTTGCAGGTCCCCGCGTCGGCCTTGATGACCAAAGTCGCAGGGACATTGTCACAGGTCGCCATTGGATTCGCTCTGATGGGCATCGGTATCAGCGCACTCCTGACCACGACGTCGTACCCGGTCGTGTTGGCGATGGTTGCAACATTGGCCGCCGGCGCCGCGCTCGTCATCCCGAACCTCTCAGCACTGGTCACAATCGGACAGCGCACGTCGACGAGCGTCGCGCTGGGCTGGAAGAGCTCGGCCAGCAGCCTCGGCCAGTTTCTCGGTCCTGTGGTTGGCGGCTCCCTCATTGCCAAGCACGCGGACCTGCCTTTCCTGATTGCCGGGGTGTTGCTGACCGGCGTGGGGGTTGGCATCGCGATCGCCTGTCGCAGATCGAGGAGCCAACCCGGCCAAATCGTTCGCCCTCGTGCCGGCAAACCCACGGTACTGACCGTGGTGGCTACGGATGCGCAGCCGCCACGTCCGTGAGACCATCGAGGCGATCTTGGGCGCACAGCGCACGATCAGGAAGACGAGACTGAGAGCACCATGAACCCCCACGAACATCACTCGGACGCCGGCCATCGGCATGAACGGCCCTCCCCGACGGCTACAGCAGTTCTCGACGTGACAGGACTTCATTGGGCGACCGAGCAGGCGGTCATCGAGCGAACGCTTGGCCATCTCGATGGGGTTACCGCCGTTGAGGCGAACGCAGTCGCCCAAACTGCAACCGTCACATACGACCCAGACCAGACCAACCTCACCGAGCTCCGCCACTGGGTCGAGAACTGTGGATATCGCTGCGCTGGCCAATCGGTACCCGACCACATCTGTCACCCGATGACAGAACCGCGACCCAACGGTGTTGTCGGGGACCATCACGAGCATCACGACCCCGCCGGTCACACCGCGGCCGAGCCAGCCGCGGCAGGGCATTCAGCACACGAAATGATGGGCCATGGCGGCCACGGCAACATGTCGATGGCCACCATGGTGGCCGACATGCGCCGCCGGTTCTTGATCGCCGCCTTGTTCTCAGTGCCGGTACTGCTGTGGTCACCAATCGGGCGTGACGTCTTGGCCTTTCATGTCAAGGCGCCGTTCGGCATGCGCGACGATGTGTTCCAGCTGATCCTCAGCCTGCCGGTCGTCTTCTATTCCGCCTGGATCTTCTTCGACGGCGCCTTCCGGGCGTTGAAGGCACGCACCCTCGACATGATGGTTCTCGTCGCGGTCGGCGTCGGCGCGGGATGGCTCTACTCACTGGGTATCACGCTCAGCGGTGGCGGCGAGGTGTTCTACGAGGCCGCAACTGTCCTGTCTGCGTTTGTGCTCCTCGGACACTGGTTCGAGATGCGAGCACGAGGAGGTGCCAACGAAGCGATTCGGGCGCTTCTGAACCTCGCCCCACCGATGGCCACGGTGATTCGCGGTGATGAAACGATCGAGGTACCCACAGCCGAAGTGCAGGTCGGTGACCTTCTCCTCGTCCGGCCGGGCTCCAAGGTCGCGGTCGACGGTGTCGTCGAGGAAGGTGAGAGTGATCTCGACGAATCCATGGTTACCGGCGAGAGCTTGCCAGTGCACAAGGCTCCCGGAAACCCCGTGATTGGCGCCACACTCAACACCACCGGGACGCTCCGCGTGCGCGCCACGAACGTCGGCGCGGACACGGCGCTGGCCCAGATCGTCAAGCTCGTTCAGGAGGCGCAGAACTCCAAAGCACCAGGTCAGCGGCTAGCCGACCGTGCGGCCTTCTGGCTCGTCCTCGTCGCATTGATCGGCGGGTCCCTCACCTTCCTCGTGTGGAGCGTGCTCGTCGGGCGACCGGCGAACGAAGCCATCCTGTTCGCGATCACCGTTGTCGTGATCACGTGCCCGGACGCGCTCGGACGGGCGACACCGACAGCGATTATGGTCGGGTCAGGCCTCGGCGCGCGCCGAGGTGTGCTGTTCAAGAACGCCATGGCCCTC
>JANPOJ010000540.1:0-4132 GCA_031427935.1 Ilumatobacteraceae bacterium
CCGCCTCGATGACGAGCGGATCGTGCGTTGCGACCACGAGCGTCGCTCCCCGTGACGCAACACCGGCCAACACGTCCACCAGCGATTGAGCGTTGGTCCGGTCGAGCGACGCCGTCGGCTCGTCGAGGATGACGAGCTCGGGCTGGCCGGCCAGTGCACAGGCAACGGCGAGGCGCTGTTGTTCCCCGCCGGAGAGCTCACGCACACGACGATCACGGGCGGCAGCGAGACCGACCGAGGCGAGGAGCTCGTCGAGCTCCTCGTGGCTGCTGAGTGTTGCGCGCCCACGTCGTTGCGCGACGGCCCACCGTACGTTGTGCACCGCGTCGAATTGGTCGAGCAGGTTCTCGCTCGGTTGCGGCAACACGATTCCGAGCCGGTCGCGACGCAACTCGCGGCGGGCGCGGCGACCGAGCACCACGACGTCGGTATCGCCGATCTTCACGCTGCCCTCGTCGGGTCGCTGCATGCACGACAACAGGCTCAGCAGCGTCGACTTCCCCGAGCCTGACGGACCGGCGACCACAGTCATTCCGCCAACAGGGATCTCGAGGTCGACACGATCGAGGGCGGTGACCAGGTCGCCTTCGACGGGGAAGCGTCGAACCACCGTGCGCACATCGGCGGCGAGCCGGTCGTCGCCCAGTGTCAGCACGACCTTGTCAGGCAGTTCCACGCATCACCTCCATGGCGCGAGTCCGCTTGATCATCACGAAACCGACGGAGACCAAGACCACCAGCGACCCGAGAACGCCGACGAGCACAGGGGCGCCGGCCGCGAGATGGGCGACAACGCTTGCCGGGGGCGCGAGATGTCGCAACGAGTCCAGTCGGGCGATCGAGAGCCGGGTCACCAGCCAGCCGATCAGCACTCCCAGCGCGGCACCCACGGCCAGTGCGGGGCCGAGTTCGGCAACCAGTCCGATCGCCTCGCCGCGCGACGTCAGACCCATGCGAGTCGTCAACACGTGGGCTGCTTGACGAGTCTGCCGTCGAGCATCGAGGACGAGCAGTTGGGCAAGGAGGACGACGATCCCGATCAGCACGCCGAGGATCGACAGCGTGGCATACGCCCAACGGACCGTGAGGAAGCTGGTCACGTTGAACACCAAGGTCTGATCATGCGGCGTCCGGACCAGGATGCCCTGGTTCGACAGTTGGGTGAACGCGTCGGGAGGTGGGTCGCGCAACAAGATCTCCGACGACGTCGGGAACCCGGAGGAGACGAGGAGGGCCTTGTCGACGACCAACAGGATCGCGCCATTCCGGTAGCCGGGGAACCATCGGGCAGAGCCGACTGGGTCGATCTCCATCGGCCGGCGCACGAGGCTCTCGAGATGCGTGTCGGGCAACGTGCCGCCGACCACGATGGCTGGAAGTGCGCCCGACGATGTCTGGGCAAGCGCGTCGAGCAACGAGTTGAGCGATTGGTTCGAGGCGTCGTTGCGCCAGTGGACGGCGCGGGCGAACGTGGCCCGATCGATCCCCAGCAGGTCGACGGACTGCGAACCGCTGTGGCCTTGCGAGCGGGCGACGATGGTGCCGATCGCATCGAACGGGGGTGGGAGCACGGTGAGGTCGCGGGTGGTCATCGTCAGATCGCTACCGAGGTAGACAGCGGCCTTTTCCGAGAGCAGCACCGAGGTGCTGTCGGTCAACAGGCGAGCAACGGTGAACGACCCGGCAGCCAGGGCGGTTGCCAGCAACACCGCACCGGTGACGCCCGGCTCGGCCAACGAGCGACGGAGCCCGGTCATCATCGACGGCGGCAGCCGCCTTCCGGCGAGTCGCCAACGGCGTAGCAGCGCGACCGTCGGCCGGGCCAGTACGGCGAGGGGAGCAATGATCGCCAACAGCGGGAAGCACTGCGCCCAGAAGTCGGCGTGGCGGGCGATGGCGCCGACCTGCTGGATTCCGCCGATTCGATCAAGCCGGGCGAAACACACGACCGCGCCGACGACCGGAGCCACTTCCCACGGAACGAATCGAACCCACGAGCGGCGTCGCAGCCGTGCGTCGACGAACGTGCGTGACCGTGCCGCGGCAACGCAGGCGATGGCAACGAACGCCACGACGGAGCCGACCGCCGTGTAGAGCACGCTCGACCTGATCGCCGCCGTCTCGAGCTCGGGTGCGGGGCCCAGGTACCGGACCGCCGCCAGTGCGACGAGCGCGCCGACCAATGTTCCGCCCATCACCGCGCTGCTTGCACTTCGCGCCACACGCAGACCGAGCGACCACGGCGACTGGCCCTTGAGCAGTCGCAATCGCAGCTCACGTTGACGTTCGCGAGCCAGCAGCGCCGTCGCCGCGCCGAGCAGGGCGAGCGAGGACAGCAGGGCAACGAGTCGCACCGGTGCCATCGTCCCGGCGACGACCTCGGTGGATGCCCCGGCGTGGCGGATCACGGTCCGCAACGGCTGGCCGTCGATCACTGTTCGTCCACTCATGATCTGGCTGATGTCGACGAGTCGATCGGCCGCGTGAGCGATCTCGTCGAAATGATCGGCCAAGACCGCCGCATCGTGCCGGCTGAGACCGGCCAACTTCGGTCGCAACTCCCATTCAGCGATCCTGAAGATCTGAGCGGTTCGCAGCATTCTCGATGTAGTCAGCAGCGCCGGCCTCGGTGGGTCGGCCGGGTCGCTTCCCTCGGATCGGAAGAACGCGCGAAGTCCGCACCAGTACGACGACTCGGGGCGGGTCGGCACCAGGGGATAGGTGTCGACGACGTGTACGACCTGGTCGAACGGTCTCTTGCCCTGAGCGTTCACAACGAACAGGGTGAACACATCGCCCGGCTTGGTCCCGCCCGGGGGCCTCATCCACTCGGGGGCCAGCACCGCATCATCGCTTTCAGGAGGCGTCACCGGTCGAAGCAGGTTCTGCTCTTGATCGTCGCGGTACAGCAGGTTGACGAGGAGCGGTCGGGCATTGGCGACACCGGTGTCGAGGGAGACCGACGGTGCGATGCGCGTGATCACACTTGGCTCGGTGTGCGCGGCGATTTGCGCAGCGAACTCCTCCAGGTGGGTGTTCACGTCGGGCTGGGCGCCACCCATCGGTATCCGCAGGCTGACATCGGCCAGGCAGATGTGGCCGAGCTCGCTGTGAAGGGCAGCGGTGGCGACCGACGACAGGTACAGAGGCGATCCCGCGAGGCATGCAGAACCGAGAGCCACGATCGCCGCGACCGCTACCCAGCCGGCGGTGCCCGACGAGCGAAATCGCTGGAAGGTGAAGCGCTGCACCAGAGCGACGGCGGGCTAGGAGTGCGGCGTGTAGCTGGCGCGGGCGTCGCGGATCTCGCGCCACGCCGCGTCTTTCCCGGCGATCCCCGCAGTCGACGACTCCTTGCCGGGCTCGAGCGCCTTGTAGACCTCGAAGAAGTGCTGGATCTCACTGACCAGCTGTGGCGTGAGGTCGGCGAGATCATGCACGTCGTTCCAGCGTGGCTCCTTCGGCGGTACGCACAGGATCTTGGCGTCTTCGCCGGCCTCGTCGTGCATGTAGAGCACCCCGACCGGACGTGCAGCAACCCACACGCCGGGGTACACGGCATCCTCCAGCAGCACCAGGGCGTCGAGTGCATCGCCGTCGCCCCCCTTGGTGTTGGGGATGTAGCCGTAATCGGCCGGATAGGTCGTCGCTGTGAACAGCCGTCGGTCGAGGAACACCCGCCCGGTGTCGTGGTCGATCTCGTACTTGTTTCGGCTGCCACGGGGGATTTCGATCACGACATGGATGCAGTCGTCGGGAAGCGGACTGAGGGCCATGGCGCCATGCTCGCATATCTGCCGTGGGTGGCCGGATTGCAGCCACTAGCGTGAGATTCTCTATGGAGTTCCGCCGCATCACCAACCTTCCGCCGTATGTGTTCACGATCATCAACAACTTGAAGATCGAGGCACGACGAGCAGGGGTCGATGTGATTGACCTGGGGTTCGGCAACCCCGACATCCCCTCACCTCAAATCGCCGTCGACAAGCTCACCGAGGCTGCGCACATCGCCCGCAACCACCGGTACTCCGTCAGCCGTGGCCTGCCCAAGCTCCGCGAGGCCGCCGCCGCGTTGTACGAGCGCAACTGGGGCGTGCAACTGGACCCTGAGCTCGAGATCACCAACACGATC
>JANPOJ010000541.1:0-9384 GCA_031427935.1 Ilumatobacteraceae bacterium
GCAGCTCCTGGCCGGCTTGGATGTCGTCGGGATTGGTGATGCCGTTCAACGCCTGCAGGTCGGCGAGGCGGACCTGGAAGGCCTTGGCGATCTTGAAGAGGGTGTCGCCGCGTTGCACGGTGTAGAACTTCTGCACCGTCGTCGTGGTGATCAAGATGGTGGTGGTCGTCGAGACCGTCTGGATCGGTGGCAGTGTGGCGCTGGACGCTCCGTCGTCGCTGCAGGAAGCGGCGGCGATCGGCAAGAGCACCGCCGCCCCGACCACTACCCCGAACCGCACCCCGCTCACGGTGGGTGATGATATGCGGGTTCGCGCCCGACTTCCACGGGGCCGTACGCTGAGCGGCATGTCGTCGGGCGACTTCCCAGGTGCCGTCGCACCCGTCCGGCAGTACCAGATCGACGTCGGCGGCCTCGGTCTGGCCATCCATGAATGGGGTGACGAGGCTGGTCAGCCCCTGTTTTTGGTGCATGGTGGGTTTGATTTCAGCCGGACGTACGAGGTCTTTGCGCCCAAGCTGGCAGCCGCCGGATGGCGCGTCGTGGCCTGGGATCAACGTGGTCACGGAGACAGCGACCACGCTCCGTTGTACGGCTGGGACGCCGACATCCGCGATGCGATGGCCGTGATGGACGCCGTGACCCAGCGACCGGCCCCGGTGATCGGGCACTCCAAGGGCGGCTCGCTGATGATCCAGTTGGCAGATGCCCAGCCGTACCGGTTCAGCCACCTGGTCAACCTCGACGGGCTGCCATCGAAGCGCCGCGTGCCCGACGTCGCCGACCACGAGCGCACGCGAATGGTGGCCGGCGAGATCTCCGGATGGCTCGATCACCGCCGCCGCAGCGCGGATCTGGCACGGCATCCCGGGACGATCGAAGAGCTCGCCCGTCGCCGCGGCCGGATGAATCCACGGTTGTCGTTGGAGTGGCTGTGCCACCTCGTCACGGTCGGTGCCCGCCACGACCCCGACGGCTGGCGATGGAAGATCGACGCGTCGATGCGCTTCGGCGGGTTCGGCCCATGGCGACCGGAGTGGACGATGACCCGCCTGCCCGGCTTGGGCATGCCGTTCCTCGGTGTGCTCGGCTCGGAGCTGGAGGAGATGGGTTGGGGCACGCTGCCGCATCACCTCGACCACTTCATCCCCGATGGCGGTCGTGTCGAACTGCTCGACGGCGTTGGTCACTTCGTGCACATCGAACAGCCCGACTTGGTGGCCGGCATGGTGCTCGATTTCTTGGGGACGGCATGACGATCACGATGCTGCGGCACAACAAGATCGACCTGGCCCTGCACATCCTCCGAGATGGCGCGGGCACCCCGCTGTTGCTGCTCCATGGCCTCGGTGAGGCGTCGCCGACGGGCGTTCCCCACTGGGCTCAGCGGTGGAATGGACCGGTCGCAGCCCTTGATTTCACCGGGCACGGGCAATCGACCGTGCCGCCCGGCGGTGGCTACACCGCCGAGATCGTGCTGGCCGACGCCGATGTCGCCCTGGCCGAACTGGGGACGGCGACCGTGGTCGGCCGCGGTCTGGGGGCATATGTCGCCTTGATGCTTGCCGGGGCCAGACCGCAGCAGGTCCGTGGCGCGGTGCTGTGCGATGGGCCGGGGTTGGCAGGTGGTGCGATCGGGCCGACGTCGCAGAGCTTCGTCACCTTGGCCGCCAGCGCGCACCCGCCGGACCCGTACGTGCTGTTCGAACTGTCGCGCGACCTGCGACCGCCCGACTATGCGACGTTGTTCGTGCGCATGGCCGTCGAGTCATCCGGTCTCGACGAACCGGTCGCCGTCGCCGCCGTCGTACGTCCACCGTGGCTGGCGGCCGTCGTCGACGAGATCGGGGTGACGACCTGCTCGGTGGGCGACGCCCTGGCGATGTACGGCGGGTCGTAGATGACGGCGCGGTGGGTCCGGCCGGGGCGTGGCGTCGCCGAGGGCGTGGCTGCTGCGATCGCCGAGCTGCAAGGCGATGATCGACTGCGTGAGGTCATCGTCGTCGTGCCGCCCGGCGCAACCGCCGGCACACTTCGACGATTGCTACCACGGGTGTCCGGCGGGGTCGCCGGCATCCGCTTCCTGACCCCCATCGATCTTGCTGTCGAACTGGTCGACTCATCGGTCAGCACCATGCGTGCCGTCACCACGCAGCTTCAGTTGGCTGCAGTCACGTCGGTGCTCAGCAGCGACGATTGCCCCGCGGCACTGAGCGGCGTGCGCGAGCACCCGGCAACGATCGACGCGCTGGTCGACATGGCGATGGCGCTCCGTGCTGCGCATGTGGTGCCCGATGCGTTGCGGTCGCTCGCCGGTGATCCGGCTTCGGTGCGCGCCGCGTTGGTCGACGTGGTCGTGCGGGCGCGGCAACGCCTCGTCGAGCTGGGTGTGCGCGACGAGAGTGCCACCCTCGCCGCGATCGACGCAGTGTCCGACTCGGCATTGGCGGATCTGCGAGTCGTGCTGGTCGCCACCGACACGTTCCACCCTGCGCAAGTCCCGTTCCTGCGACGGCTGGCCACGCAACCCCTGTGCCGTGTCGTCGCGGTCGTGCCCGCACCGAACGACGCCGCGTTCGTCGATCAGCTGGATGCCTTCGGCTGCCGCGAGCTACCCACCCCGCCGCCCGCCGCTGCGCCGCGCGTGATCTCGTGCCCCGATCCCGATGAAGAGGTCCGTCATGCAGTTCGCCAGTGCGCCCGTCTGATTGACGACGGTGTCCCGGCCGACGACATCGCCGTCGTCTGCGCGTCCCCGATCTATCGCCGCCCGGTCCGCGACGAGCTGCAACGTGCCGGGGTCGCCTGGTCGGGTGGCGCTGTCGAGCGGCTGCGCGGCTCGGTCGCCGGCCAGGTGCTGCGCCACGTGGTCGACGGGGTGGTGGGTGGATGGGATCGTCCCAACGTGTTCCGGCTGCTGTCGGTCGCACCGCTGTACACGGTCGGCGATTTCGGCGCTCCACGGCGAGTCGGCCAATGGACGTCGTTGTGCCGCAGGCTCAGCCTGGTCACGGTCGCCGATTGGGAACGTGCTGGCGACAAGCTGGATGCAGCCAATCGAACCCGCCGGCAGCGGTGGGCGCAGAACGAGGTCGATGCCGCGCCCACCGCTCGGGAGACCGCCGACGGCGACGCCCTCGATCGGTTGCTGAAGCTGGTCGACCGGTTGCGCCACCAGTCGCAGCGGGTGTTGCGGGCCACGACGTGGGAGGCCGCCGTCAAGGCGCTCCATGCGATCCTCGCCGACCACATCGGTGCGCCGACATGGCGCGAGCGGGCCTGGGCCGATGGTCCGGCGTGGCAGCGCAATGCCGCCGATCACGTCGAACGGATCGTTTCCGGTCTGGCAGAGCTCGACCACGACGGTGTCGCCGTGGCCTTCTCGTCGACAGCACTCCGCCAGGTGGTCGGCACGTTGCTCGATGCCCCAGTACGCCGGCGCGGCGACGCCGCCGGTGCCGTGACGATCGCCGACGTCGGTGGTGCGGTGGGCATCGACGCCGCGCACATCTTCGTCGTCGGTGTGAACGAAGGCGTGCTGCCGGCTTCGATCGTCGACGATCTGCTGCTCGGCCGCGACCTTCCAGCGCCCGCAGCCACGGTCATCGAAGGACCGCGGGCGTTGGCCTCGCGCGCCGAGCGCGCCTGGAACGCGATGCTTCGCAGTGACGCGGCCGTGACAGCGACCTTTGCACGCACTGACCTTCGCCGCGGTGGCGAGGTCTACCCGTCGCCGATGTTGACCGGCATGCCGATCGATCACCACGAATCCCACGCGGTCGGCCTACTCGACGACCATGCGTTGACCACCTCAGAGCGCCTGGCCAGAACGGCCGACGCCCATCTCGGGTCACCGCGCCTGGCGCGGAGGGCCAAGGCCCTGCGGGCCCGATTGGATCCGCGACCGACCGAGTTCGACGGCATGGTCGGCCCGCACCCTGCGTTGATCCCCACCGACCGGCCATGGGCGATCACAGCGATCGAACGGCAGGCGAAGTGTGGTCTCGACTACTTCGGTCAATACGTGTTGCGGGTCAGTGAGGAGACCGATGCGGCGGCGATCCTGTCGATCGAACCGGCCGAGCGCGGGGTGCTGGTGCATGCCGTGTTCGAACAGGTTGCCGCGGAGTGGTTGGCCATCGACGCCGACCAACGGCCAGCGTGGCTGTGCGACGTCCACCTCCCGACGACGCACCAGCGGGCGATCGAAGTGCTTGACGAGCTCGCCGACTCGATCGGCGTCGAACATCGCCTCGGTCACGCCAGCGCGTGGCGCGCCGAGCGGGCGCACATCCTTCGATCCATCGCCGCAACCTTCGACGCCGAAGCTGCGGAGGCGTCGCGGCCCGTAGCCGGCGAGCACTCCTTCGATGGAGTCATCGTCGCGGGTGCGTCGTTCGGCGGCAAGATCGACCGCATCGATCTGCTGCCCGACGGCAGCCTGCGGGTCACCGACTTCAAGACCAGTGCAGCGGTGTCGATGAGGAACGCGCTCGACGACGGGCGCCGCCTGCAGCTTCCGCTCTACGCGCGTGCCGCCGATCAAGACCGGGCGACGTTGACCGGTGATGGTCGACCCGATGCGCCACCGGCGACCGCGCGATACCTGCACGTGCGCGACGGCAAGGCGGTTGAGCGCGAGATCGTCCTGGAGCCGGCGCTGATCGCCGAGTTCGAGGCGTACGTCGCCCGTTGGTTGAGCGAGATCATCGAGGGACGATTCGCTCCACGGCCACACACTCCGAACGGTCGTTGCCTGATCTGTTGTGTCGACTCGCTGGGCGTCGAGGAGCTCGCCGAGCGGGCCCGGTTGTTCCCCGGAAACCTCGGCGACGACGAGACCGACGACGGGGCCGACGGCGGATGAGTGAGATCGTGCTGCCACCGTGGGTCGACGCCGACCCGGCCGGCTCGCTGGCGGTGTCGGCCGGCGCGGGCAGCGGTAAGACCACCAGCCTGGTCGCTCGGGTCGCTGCCTTGGTGGCGATGCCCGATGTGCAGCCCAACCAACTGGTCGTGATCACCTTCACCGAGAAGGCCGCACGGGAGGTGGCCCACCGCCTGCGCGAGTCGCTCGGCAACACCGTGGCGCTCGACGAGGCGTTCATCGGGACGATCCACGGGTTCTGTCAGTCGTTGCTGCGGCGCTACCCGATCGAGGCCGGGTTGCCGCCGAAGTTCACGACGGCCGACGAGTTGACCTCGGGTGCGATGGCCGACGAGCGCGCCGAGCAGGCCGTGCAGACGTTGTACGAACGGGCCTCGAAGAAGCCGGTGATCGAGGAGGCCTTGATGGTGATCGCCTCGTTCGGCGCGATGTCGTTCCTGCCCGATCTGGTCAAGGCGATCGACAACGACTGGCTGCGCTTTGCGAGTGCATCGATCGAGCGGCCGATGTCGATTGCAGTCGCTCGCGCCACGGTGATGTGCATGCTCGACGAGGTGGCCGGCGACGAGCGGTACCTCTCGGCTTCGGCAAGGATGCGCACGAAGTTCGACAACGCCGTCGTCGATGCCAAGACGGCCCTCGAGTTCGTGCCGTCGATTCCGGCTCTGGCCAATGCGGCCGCGGCCCTGGGCGAACGTCACCCTTCGACTCCGGCCTGGGAACCGTTCAAGGCGGCAATCCGCTTCGCGTGCTACGAGCCGGCGCTGAGTCAACTGATGTCGGCGCTCGCCCCGATCGTGATCGACACCGCCGCTGATCGCATCGCCCGCGGCGAGTTGTCGTTCGACGACCTGCTGGTGTTGACGCGCCGGTTGCTGCGGACCAGGCCCGACGTGCGTGAACAGGCTCGCGAACGTCACCGCTACCTGTTCGTCGATGAGTTCCAAGACACCGACCAGGTGCAGTTCGATGTGATCTCAGAGCTCGCCTCGCCCGACGGCGCCGGCCCGCCGTCGTCGCTGTTCGCCGTGGGTGATCCGAAGCAATCGATCTACGGCTTCCGCAACGCCGATGTCGAGTTGTTCTCCAGCCTGCTGGCCGCCGATTCGACCAGCCAGGAGTTGACGATCAATCGGCGCACTCGTGGCGACGTGTGCGCGTGGATCAACGCCGTGCTGGCCCATCGGTTCGCCGAGATCGACGACGACGCCGAGTCGGCCCATGTCCCCTACGCCCTGCTCGAACCGCAGCGTCGTACGAACACCGCTGCCGATGGTCCCGGTGTCGTCGTGCTGGGCATGCCCGGGTGGTCGAAGCTCGAGTACGCATCGGCCGAGGCCACCGCGCGTGGGGAGGCCGCCGACATCGCCGCCCTCGTGCAGCAGATGGTTGCCCAGCCGACATCGTGGACGGTCACGGATCACGAGAGGGATCGGCCGGCGAGGTATCGCGACATCACCGTGCTGATCCGCAGCCGCACGCGCCTCGGGGTGTTGGAGCACACATTCCGCCAAGCGGGTCTGCCCTATCGGGTCGAGGGTGGCACGTTGATCTACGGATCGCGCGAGGTGTACGAGTTGCTGCGGGTGTTGCGCGCGGTCGACGATCCGACGAACCAGTTGAAGGTCGTCACTGCGTTGCGAACCTCGATCTTCGGGATCGACGACCGCCAACTGATGGAGCATCGCCACGGGCCCGCCTCATCGCCGGCGCGGTTCCCCCACGACTTCCTGGTCTTCACGAAGGAGGAGGGGGTCGTCGGTGATGCGTTGCGAACGATCGAGCAGTTCGGTCGTCGCAAGCACGAACGAACCCCCGCCGAACTGATCGCCGAGCTCTACGACAACTGGCGTGGCGTGGCCGCGGCGTTGTACGAAGGCGAGCAGGTGGCCCGCGAGACATGGCGCCGGGTTCGCTACATGATCGACGAGGCCCGCGCCTGGAGCGATGCGACCGGTGGAACGTTGGCCGAGTACCTGGCGTGGGTCGATCGGCGCATCGACGACGTGGACCGGGTCGAGCTCAGCACCGACGAAGGTGAGGACTCGCTGCGGATCATGACGGTCCATGCCGCCAAGGGCCTGGAGTTCCCCATCACCGTGGTCGCCGGCCTGGGCGGTGCCGATGCCGGCAACGCCCTGACCGGGGTTCGTTGGCGCAACGGCAGGGCGTTGACGCGACTCGGGAAGATGACCAGCACCGGGCTCGGCGAGATTGCCGCGATCGAGCGCCAACGATCCCGCGCCGAGGAGGCCCGCCTGCTCTACGTGGCGTTCACCCGTGCCAAGGATCACCTCGTGGTGTCGATGCATCACAAGGCTGCGAGCTGCGCAGCCGGGCGGCTGGTCGACTCGGTGACCAGCGCCGGCGCCGTCGCCCTGGCGGTCTGTGCCGACCCGCAGCTTCCGGTGGCGCACCCTCCCAGCCATGCGCGACCGGCCGTGGGCGAAGCCGGCGCGCCGGTCGATGAGCCGCACGAGGTGGACCGCACGGCGGGGCAGATCCGCCGGATCTGGACCCCGAGCGGCCTGGCCAAGGCGCTCGGCGACGCTGCCGGCCCGACGTCGGACGCCGACCTGGTGCAAGGGTCGCTGTTCGTGGTCGACGACGACGAGACCGACGACGACGCGGTGGCGCCCGGCGAGCGCTTCGGTGCTGCGGTTGGTCGCCGGCAACCCGACAGTGACGATCACGAGGCCAGCGACCCGGGCAACCGCAAGGAACCGGGACCCAACGACCGCCCCAGCCGTCGCGGTGGTCGGTTCGGTACCGCCAAGGGCAGCGCGGTACACGCCGTCATGCAACAGGTCGCCCTCGACGAACCGACCCGAGGTCTGCCGACGTTGGTCGAGGTCGCCTCGGAAGCCGAGGGCGTGCTCGATCGGCGCCACGACATCGAACAGATGGTGCAGTCGCTGCTGCGCGGCGAGTTGTTCGCCCGAATGCAGGCGTCGATCAACTGCCGGCGGGAGATGTACGTCGGAGCCCAGTTCGGCGAGATCACCGTGTGGGGTTACGTCGACGCGGTCTTCGTCAACCCCGACGGCACGTTGACGTTGGTCGACTTCAAGACCGACACCTTGATCACGTCGCCGATCGAGTTGGCCCTGCGCTACCAGCCACAGATGTCTGGATACGTCGCCGCGCTCCAGCAGGCCACCGGGATGAGGGTCAGTGAGGCATGGCTTGCGGTTGCCCAACCTGACGGCCGAGCCGCAGTCGAGATCGCCGTCGATGTGCTGGATGCCGAGGAACTGCTGGCCTCGTTGCGCCCAACGGGGTCGTGAGCCGTCAGACGTTGCGCCAACTGACGTAGTTGGCGAGGGCGATCAGCTCGGCGCGCGCTTGCGGAGTGATCGACGCGATCTCGATTGCCGCAACGGCTTCGTCGGTCAGCGCCGCGATCTGGGCCTCCAATGCGGCCAAGGCCCCGGTGTCGACGATCACCTGTTGCATCGTCGAGATGGTGGCGTCGTCGAGGTCGGGTGCACCGACGCCGTCGAGCACCGCCTGTTGAGCTGGCGTCGCTGCGGCCACGGCGCGGGCGAGCAGCGGTGTTGGTTTGCCTTCGCGGAGATCGCCGCCGACCGGCTTGCCCGTGATCGCCTCGTCACCGAAGGCGCCCATCACGTCGTCGCGCATCTGGAAGGCGTCACCCAGCGGCAGGCCGTATGCGCTGAACGCCGGTAGCAATTCGGACGCGCGGTCGGGTGCGGCCAGCACGGCGCCGAGGTGCAGCGGTCGCTCGACGGTGTACTTGCCGCTCTTGTACCGGCAGATCCGCTCGGCCTTGTCGAGCCGCCGATCGCCGCGCACGCTGCCGACGATGTCGAGCAACTGGCCGACGTTCAGTTCGGTGCGCAACTCGTTCCAGATCACCCAGGCATCGCGTGGCGCGTCGAGCAGCAGTTGATCCGCCATCACGAACGCCAGGTCGCCGACCAGGATCGCCACGCCCTCGCCGAAGCGCCGGGGCTCGCCGGCCCATCCCGCAGCGGCGTGCATGCCGGCGAACACGGTGTGCGTCGTCGGCGTGCCCCTGCGGCTGATGGCGTCGTCCATCACGTCGTCGTGGAACAGGGCGAAGGCGTGCATCAATTCCAGCGCCGCGCCGGCATCGGTGATCCGCTGGTCGTCGGGCGTGCCGCCGGCGCCGACGAATCCCCAGTGACAGAACGACGGTCGCAGGCGTTTGCCGCCGCTCAGCACCAGCCTGGCGATGTGCTCCATCGGCAGGCGCAGGTCGTCGTCGAATGCTGCCCAACGGGCGGTCTCGTGGTCGAGCAGCACTCGCAAGCGGGCTTCCACGCGGCTGGCGATCGCTGCGAGCGATGGTGGCGGGGCGGCTGCGGGCACCCTCGCAGGCTAGGCGTGTAGTGGGCCCGCAGTGCCGTCGACGATGCGTTGCACGGCGGCGAACTGGGTGGCGGCCTTGGGTGCTTCCTTCAGCCACTGCATGGCCGTGTGCTCGGCGATGGCGTCGCTCACCCGGATCA
>JANPOJ010000542.1:0-10596 GCA_031427935.1 Ilumatobacteraceae bacterium
GTGTGTCACTGCCCCCCTGCTCGCTGTCGATCGCCACACGGTAGTACGTCGGGGCGATGGGCTCGACCGAAGCCGGCATGTCAAGCTGGTCGGATGGACACCATCGACGAGATCGTCGCGCCCCCCGACGAGATCGAGGTCCGGCCATGGTGGCAGAGCAAGCTCAACCTCGGCGTCCTCGCCGTGGCCATCGCCTTGTTGTGCGGCGCCGTGGGATGGCTGGTCGGCAACAACCGGGCGATCCCCGACCCCAACCGCATCGACGTCGGCTTCCTCCAAGACATGCGCACCCACCACGAGCAGGCGGTCAACCTCGGCTTGTACTACCTGGAGTTGCAGGGCACGAACGCCGACCTGCGCGTCATCGCACGCGAGATCGTGTTCGGCCAGAGCATCGAGATCGGGCGGATGATCCAGTTGCTGCGCCTGTACGGCGCCACCGAGACCAACGAGAGCGACGTGGCGATGACCTGGATGAACGAGCCGACCCCGAACGACCGCATGCCCGGCTTGGCATCGGACGCCGACATCGACAAGCTGCTGGCCAGTTCGGGCAAGGATGCGGATCAACTGTTCCTGGATCTGATGATCGCCCACCATCAAGGCGGCATTCACATGGTGCAATATGCCGTCGACCATGCCAATGAGATCGAGGTCAGGCGATTCGCCTACTCGATGGTCGTCGGCCAGACGGGCGAGATCGACGAGATGCGAGCGTTGCTCGCCGCGTGAGGGGGCAGACGGGCTTTTGCAGATTCCCGTGCCTAAGCTCCACCGGTATGCGTAGGTGGACTGCATCGGCGGCAGCGATCGGCCTTCTGGTGATTGCCGGGTGCACCGTGAAAGAACCGGGAGTCCAGGCCACGAGGTCGCGCCAGAACGACACCGGCGGCCTCCTCGGGGGCAACAACACCAATGACACGACGGTCGATTCCACGCCTGACACCACGCCGATCCCGGTCCAGCAGGGCATCATCAACTTCGGCGCCAAGCACGTCGACAACGGCTACGACGGCTACCTGACCGCGGCGTTCAGCGACATCGAGGCGTTCTGGAAAGAGCAGTTCCCGGCGGTGTACGGCAGCGAGTTCACCCCACTGTCGGGTGGCATCTACGCCGCTTACCCCGACCGCACCGAGCCGATCCCCGGCTGCGGCACGCCCGAGACGAGCTACCTCGACGTGCAGGGCAACGCCTTCTACTGCACCGATGGCGACTTCATGGCCTACGACGATGCCGAACTGCTGCCGCAACTCGTCGAGCAACTCGGCCAATCGGCTGTCGCCGTGGTGCTGGCGCACGAGTTCGGCCACGCCATCCAGGCCCGCGCCCAAGAGTTCAGGAAGCCGACCATCCTCAAAGAGCAGCAGGCTGATTGCTTTGCCGGGGCATGGGCGGCGCACGTCTCACGCGGCGAGAGTGACGTGATCAACTTCACCGACCAAGACATCAGCGGCGGGTTGATCGCCATGATCCAGGTCCGCGACCCTGTCGAGCTCGGGGGCCAGATCGACCAGAACTCCCACGGCACCGGGTTCGATCGCGTTGGGGCGTTCCAGGACGGCTTCCTGGGCGGCGCGGCGCGATGCAAGGCGTTCTTCACCGAAGGCCGCGAGAACCAGCTGATCAACATCCCGTTCGATTCCCAGGACCCCAACAACGGCAACCTTCCTCTGGTCGACCCGAACCCGACCGCGACAGACGGGCCGGCCGATGTCGTGACCCTGCTGCCGAAGGATCTCGATCGGTACTGGACTGCGCAGCTGACCGCCAGCAACCTCACCCTGACCCCGCCGACAGTGACGTTGTTCTCCACCGACGGCGACGTGCCCACGTGTGACGGTGTCGACAGCTCGCAGTTCGACCGGAACGTTGTCTATTGCGCGGCCAGCAACACCATCTTCATCGACCAGGACTGGGCAGCGACATCGATCGCCGATCCTCTCCTGGGCGACATGGCGATCGGTTACCTGATCTCGCAGGGCTACAGCGAGAACGTGCAGGGGCTGCTCGGCAGCACGCTGACCGACGAGCCGCGGGCGTTGCTCGACGATTGCCTGACCGGCGCCTGGATCCGCGACGACTTGCCGCCGCAACCGAAGGGTCGGCCGTTGTACCTCTCGGCTGGCGACCTCGACGAGGCGATCGTCACGGCGATCGTGCGCGGCGACGAGACCAGCGATACCAACATCAACGGCAGCGCGTTCGAGAAGGTCGACGCCTTCCGGTCCGGTGTCCTCGGCGGCATGCAATCGTGCCAAGACAGGATCGCGCAGGGGTGACCACGACGCCCGGCCCGGTCAACCTGGCCGCGCTCGACATCGGGACCAACAGCTTCCACCTGGTGGTCGCCCGAGTGCTCGACAACGGCTACGAGATCGTGACCCGCGAGAAGGAGACCGTGCGCCTCGGTCACGGTGGCGGCGACATGAAGGAACTGTCGACCGACGCCATCGACCGCGGCATCTCATCGCTGCGCCGGATGCAGCGCATCGCCGCGGCACACAACGCCCCGGTGCGCGCCGTGGCCACCAGCGCCGTTCGAGAAGCCCACAACGCCGACGTGTTCCTGACGCGGGCCCGCCGCGAAGCCAAGGTCGACATCGAGGTGATCTCCGGGTTGGAGGAAGCCCGCTTGATCCACCTCGGTGTGCTGCAAGCCGTGCCCGCATTCGAGCAGCGGTTGATCCTGATCGACATCGGTGGCGGTTCGACCGAGGTCCTCGTCGGTGAGCGCGGCGAGACCCTGGCGGCGCGCAGCTTCAAGCTCGGCGCGGTTCGGTTGACCGACCGGTTCTTCGCCGGCGGCACGACGACATCGGGCTCCGTCAGCGAATGCCGCTCGTACATCCGCTCGATCCTGGCGACGTTCGACCGCGAGGTCGAGGAGCTCGGCTTCGCCATCGCCATCGCCTCGTCGGGCACGGCCGAGACGATCGCCCGCATCATCCACGCGGCGCGCGACGACACCGCGTTGCACACGTTCAACCGCTTCGAGTTCACCGTCGGCGAGCTGCAGTCGATCACCGAGTCGCTCGCCAAGAAGCGTTCCTCCGACGATCGGCGATCGACACCGGGCCTCGACCCGGCACGGGCCGACATCATCGTCGCCGGCGCACTGGTGCTGGAGGGAGTCGCCGACATCTTCGGCATCAAGAGCTTCGTCTTCAGCGAGGCCGCACTGCGCGAGGGCGTGTTGCTCGACACGATCGCCCGGTTGCAGGACGGCGCTCTGCATCACCTGCGCGACGTGTCACGCCGGTCGATTCGAGCCCTGGCCGAACGCTGCGACGACGATCTCACCCATTCGGCGCACGTCGCCGCCCTCGCGCTGCAACTGTTCGACGCCACCGAGTCACTGCACGGCCTGCCGGCCGACGCGCGCGAGTACCTCGAGGCCGGGGCGCTGCTGGCCAACGTCGGTCTGGTGATCTCGCACAGCAAGCACCACCTCCACAGCTACTACGTCATCCGCAACAGCGAGCTGACCGGGTTGACCGACACCGAGATCGAGATCATCGCCCAGATCGCCCGCTACCACCGCAAGAGTGCGCCCAAGGCCGGCCACACCGAGTTCGGGCGCCTGTCGAGTGACCACCAGCGCCTGGTCAAGACGCTCGCCGGCATCCTGCGGGTCGCCATCGGGCTCGACCGCACCCACGACGGACGGGTTCGGTCGGTGATGGCCTACGTTCGCCGTGATCGCGTGGTGATCGAGGCCCTAGCCAAGCGTGGCAAGGAGATCAGCCTGGAGCTCTACACCGCCAACGAGCGCAGCAACCTGCTCGAAGAAGTGCTCGGCCAGCGCGTCGACATCGTCGCCGCGCCCGTGCCGACCGCCTGAGGCGGAGTCGACCCGCCGGCGAGTGCACCACACCCTGGCGAAGTGTGTCGGTTCGATGCGTACACCCCTCACCGGACCTACACACTTCCCGCACGCGTGCCGCCTGGCGGCGGCGGCTCCGCGCACGGACTACCCGAAGAGGGCGGAGGTCGAGGTCGGTGCGGGCGACGTGGTGGTGGTCGCCGAGATCGTGGTGGTGGCCGGCAGCGTGGTCGGGGCCGGCTTGGTGGTGGTCGGCGCGGGCACCGTCGTGGGGGGAAGGGTCGTGGTCGACGCGGTCGTCGTCGTGGCGTCGGGGTCGGCGTAGTTGAACGACGGCAGGCTGTCGCGCCGACTGTACTGCTCGGGATCCTTGCCGTCCTGACCCCACACGTAGACGAGGTCGCCCTTCTTCACCATCGAGGGGAACACGGTCGCGATCTTCTGGTTCAGGCGGACGCAACCGTGCGATGCGGGCGCCAGTGGCACGTTGTCTGCGCCGTGCACGGCGATCCCGTAGTTGAAGTAGACCGGGTTCATCATCCCGCCCAAGGGACCGGTGCGCTTGCCGTCGTAGCGCCGCGTGAAGTGGAAGATGCCACCGGGGGTCTTGGCGTCGGCGCACTCCTGCTTGGTCACCGGCTCGGTCAGCGGCTCGCCATTCGGCCCGGTGTCGTAGGTCAACGTGTCGCACCACTTCTGTGGCGTGCCATCGGGGTTCTGCACGCCGGTGGAGATGTGGGCGATCAGTTCGGGCACGTTGTTGTTGAACACGATCAACACCTGCTCGGGCACGTAGATCTCGACGTGCGTGGTGCCGGCTGCGGTCGGGCGCCGTGGCGGGATGGTGATGCGGTCCTGCATCACCTGCCACATGTCGTTGGTGACGCGCCCGGTGGCGTTGGCCCGCGGCGTCTTCAGGATCAACTTCTCGTACGCCCACACCGCCTGCTGCGTGCCCGACCCGAACGAGCCGTCGATCGGGCCGGGGGCGAACCCGAGGTCGGTCAGTCGCTGCTGCAGCGCCTTCACGTCGTCGCCGGCATTGCCCTTGGCAATGCTGTGCGTCAGCGCGGTCTTGACGATTCCCGGATCCGTGTCGACCACGATCGGCGGCCCGGTGAGGCCGACCCCGGTGGCGGCGACTGCCACAGGTGCGGTGGTCGGCACGGTGTCAGCACTCGTCGCCCCACCCCGTCCCGACAGCCCGGCCACGATGACGACCGCAAGCACGCCGGCGCCGGCAACCGCCGGCATCCATCGACCGATCGGCGAGGGCGCGGCAGCACGACGGCGGCGCGGCTGTGGCTTCGATGGTCTACGGGCATTCAAAACGAACAAACTCCGACTGGGGACGTCACCATCAATCTATCAGCCGCCTTCCTCGGGAAAGGTCAGGTCAAGCTCAGGTGAACGGTCGCACGACCGGTTGTAGGTCACGCAGCTCGCGCCGCAGTTGCGCCATCTCGCTGACGATCTTGCGGATCACACTGCCCGACGCCAGCGTGCTCTCGCCACGGGTGCGCGGGAAGTAGTCGACCCCGAACTGGATGACGTTGAAGCCCAGCTTGTTAGCCCGGATGATCAGTTCGGCATCGATGAACGACCCCTCACTGCGCAGCGAGATGTGGTCGAAGATCGACCCGCGGCAGAGCTTGAAGGCGAAGTTGATGTCGCGCATCCGCACCCCGAACAGGCGCCGGATCAAGAAGTTGTAGAAGAACGTGTACACGGTACGCAGCGAGCCCTCGCCGGTGCGGTCGAACCGGAACGCGCTGACGATGTCGGCGTCGTAGTAGCGCATCAGCCGGATGGCCCGCGACACCTCGGCCATGTCGAACGGGAGATCGGCGTCGCTGTACAGCACCACGTCGCCCGTCGCGGTGGCGAAGCCGGTCTTCATCGAGCCACCGAGCTTGCGGTTGACCGGGTGGTGCACGACGCGGACGTGCGGGTCGGCAGCAGCCATCTCGTCGGCCAGCTTGCCCGTGTGATCGGTGGAGGCATCGTCGACGATGATCAGTTCGTAGTCGAGGATCTCGTTGCGCGCCTCCAACGACCGGCATTCGGTCGTGGCGGTCTCGATCGCTCGATCGATGTAGGCCTCTTCGTTCCACATCGGGAAGAAGACGCTGAGCTTGGTGAAGGGAGTCGCCCGCTCGGCTGCCATTGCGCAAGGGTAGTCGGGCGCACGCTCGTGTCGCCTGTCGCCCGATATGGTGCCAACGATGGATCACGGTGCCCCCGCCGAAGCTGAGCCCGTGGGGCCCGTGGGGCCCGTGGAGTACGACGACTCGGATGAGTCGGACGATCCCGAGCAGCTTGGCACGACGTGGGTCGAGGTTCCGCGCCGGGCCGGCCAGCTGACCCCGATGTGGCGATTGGCGTTCGGTGTGGGTTGGGCCGCGATCATCGTCGGTCTCGTCGCCGTCTGGGAGTCGTCGCGGGTGATCGGGCTGTCGACGTGGTGGTTGGGCGCTGACGCCGAGCCGCGGAACCTGGTGTTGAACCTGTTGCCGTTCTACGCGCCGTTGCTGGTGATGTTCGCGGCGATCTCCAACTGGCGGTTCGCGCCGTACTTCGGCATCGCTGCGGCGATCATCGGCGCGGCGATCGGTTCCAGCGACCTTGGCAGGGTTCGTTGGATCGCGGTCGTCGAACTGGTGCTGGCCGGCGGCGCACTCTGCATCAGCGTTGCATCGCTCGCCGGCACGTACCGATCAGCGGATTCACCCGAACCGACCAGCTGAGCCGGTCAGCTGATCCGGCGGTCCTTCTCCACCACGACCACCCCACGCTCGCTGACGACGAACTCCTCGCGGTCGGCCTCGACATCGTGCCCGATCGATCGCCCTGCGGGAATGTCGACGTTCTTGTCGATCACACACCGGTGCAGCCGGGCACCGGGGCCGACCCGCACGCCGGGGAACAGGATCGACTCACTGACGATCGCTGATGCGTCGACGTAGGTCTCGGGCCCGAGGATCGAACGCTCCACGGTTCCGCCCGACACGATCGAGCCGGCGCACAGCAAGCTGTTGTCGATGACCGGCCGCTCGCCACCGGGCCCATGGTCGATCTTGGCCGGCGGCAGCGGCAGCTGCAGGCTGTAGACCGGCCACTCGGAGTTGTACAAGCTGAACGGAGGCACGGGCGCGATGAGGTCCATGTTGGCCTCGTAGTAGGCGTCGAGGCTCCCGACGTCGCGCCAGTAGCCGCGTTCGTGCTCGGCCTGACCGGGGATGACGTTGGTCGAGAAGTCGTACATGTGGGCCACGCCCGCCCGGGTGAGCATGGGGATCACGTCGCCGCCGATGTCGGTGGCGATCGAGTCGGTACCGGTCGGGCTGACCACGTCGATCAGCGTCTGGGTGTCGAAGACGTAGTTGCCCATCGACGCCAGGGCACGGGTTGGATCGCCGGGCATCGTCGGTGGTTCAGGTGGCTTCTCGTGGAAGCCGATGATCTTGCCCGTCGCGGAGGCCTGGATGATGCCGAACTGCGACGCCTCGCCGACGGCAACAGGAATCGCCGCCACGGTCACGCCGGCACCGACCGCCTGATGATGCTCGACCATCTGGCGCGGATCCATGTGGTAGATGTGATCGGCGCCGAAGACGCACACGATGTCGGGCCGCTCGTCGCTGATGAGGTTGAGGTTCTGGTAGATCGCATCGGCCGAGCCACTGAACCACTGCGGCCCTCTGCGCATCTGCGCCGGCACGGGGGTGACGTAGTTGCCGAGCAACGTCGAGAATCGCCACGTCTGGCTGATGTGGCGGTCGAGGCTGTGACTCTTGTACTGAGTCAGCACCACGATCTTGAGGTAGCGGCCATTGGCGAAGTTCGACAGGACGAAGTCGATGATTCGGTACGTGCCTCCGAATGGCACGGCAGGTTTGGCCCGATCGGTCGTCAGCGGCGCCAAACGCCTGCCCTCGCCGCCCGCCAACACAACCACGAGAACCTTGGGCTCAGCCATGTTGCGGCACGTTAGACGCTTGGTGGGCCCCGTTCGGTGAGGAGTCGTCGATACCACTCGACATGCGCTGCCGCGGGGCGTTTCCACGACCAGTCGAAGGCCATGCCGCGCCGTTGCATCGCTGCCCGACGGCGTGGCTGCGCGTACGCCTTGACCATTCGGTGCAGCCCATCCATCAGGGCCACCGAGCTTGCGTCGGGCACCACGATGCCCGTGCCGCGGGTGGGCGCGTCGTCGACGTCGATGACGGTGTCGTGCAGACCGCCGACGTCGGTGACCAGTGGCAGCGTGCCGTACCGCATCGATTGCATCTGCGCCAGACCGCACGGCTCGAACCGGCTCGGCATGGTGAACACGTCGGCGCCGGCGAACAGCTGATGGGCCAAGGCCTCGTCGTAGCCACGCACGAACGCCACCTCACCCGGATGCGCGGTGGCTGCGGCGGTGAGCGCGTCGGCCAGCCCCTGCTCGCCATCGCCGAGCACGATCAGGGATGCGCCGAGGCGCCGCAAGAAGGGCGTCAGCGGCACGAGCAGGTCGACCCCTTTCTGTTCGGCGAGTCGGGTGACCATCGTCAGCAATGGGCCACCGCCGTCGATGAGGCCGTAGCGCGCCAACAACTCGGCGCGGATCACCGCCTTGGCGCCGACATCGGCCGCCGAGTACGTCACCGGCAGGTGACGGTCGGTGTGCGGGTCCCACTCATCGGCGTCGATCCCGTTGAGGATGCCGACCAGGCGATCGCCGCGTTCGCGCAGCGGCTCGTCGAGACCGAACCCACCCTGGGGCGTCGTGATCTCGGCGGCGTAGTTCGGGCTGACGGCCACGACCACGTCGGCCAGGCGGATGCCGCCGAGCAACGGGTTGCAGTCACCCCATTGCTCGAACGCCTCGACGCGCTTCGGCAGGGTCATCAGCCAACCCGGGTTCGTGCGTCCCTGGTAGCCGAGCGTGTGGATCGTCAGCATCGTCGGCGGGAGCTCGGCCATGTGCGCCAAGGCAACGCAGGTGTGCCAGTCGTTGAGATGCAACACGTCGGGACGCACCACCTCGGTCAGGGCGGCCAGTGCTGCCGAGAACGCCATGAACCGTCGGTCGTTGTCGGGCCAACCGTGACCGTCGGGCTGCAGGTACGGGTGGCTCTTGCGGATCCCGAACGCGTCGATCAATGTGATGGTGCCGATGCCCGCCAACGTGCCGGTTCTGGCCGTGGCGGGGCCGGCCCACTCGGGTACCGCCAGGCTCACGACCGTCTCACGTTGCAGCGGGGTGCCGAAGTAGTCGGGTACGACTACGTGCACGTCGACCTGCTGGCGGCGCAGCTCGGCCACCAGCCCGGCCGCTGCCGCAGCGAGGCCGCCGACCCTCGCCAACGGTGCGAACTCGGCCGAGGCGAACAAGACCTTCACGAGCCGCAGCGTATGGCCGGTAGCGTCTCGTGTCTATGTCGAAGGTGCTGACCACACTCCCCAAGGGCGAGCGAGTAGGGATTGCGTTCAGCGGCGGCCTCGACACCTCTGCAGCCGTCGCCTGGATGCGTCACCACGGTGCACTGCCGTATGCGTACACCGCCGACCTCGGCCAGGCCGACGAACCCGACCTCAGCGGTGTGCCCGACCGCGCCAAGCAGTACGGCGCCGAACTGGGCAGGCTGATCGATTGCCGCGCCGAACTCGTCCGCGAAGGCCTGATGGCGCTGCAGTGCGGTGCGTTCCACATCAGCACCGCCGGGCGAACGTACTTCAACACAACACCACTCGGGCGCGCTGTCACCGGCACGTTGCTGGTGCGGGCGATGCACGACGACGGGGTCGACATCTGGGGCGACGGCAGCACCTACAAGGGCAACGACATCGAGCGCTTCTACCGCTACGGCCTGCTCGTCAACCCCAACCTGCGGATCTACAAGCCGTGGCTCGACAACGACTTCGTCACCGAGCTCGGCGGCCGCAAGGAGATGAGCGAGTTCCTGATCGCCCACGACCTGCCCTACCGCGACAGCACCGAGAAGGCCTACTCGACCGACGCCAACATCTGGGGCGCGACCCACGAGGCCAAGTCGCTGGAGGAGCTCGGCACGTCGATGGACATCGTCGAGCCGATCATGGGCGTGGCTCACTACGGCGACGACGTGGTGATCGCCACCGAGACCGTCACGATCGGGTTCCACGAGGGGTGGCCGGTGACGCTGAACGGCAAGGAGTTCGCATCGCGGCTCGAGTTGGTGCAAGAGGCCAATGCGATCGGGGGCCGGCACGGCCTCGGGATGAGCGACCAGATCGAGAACCGGATCATCGAGGCCAAGAGTCGCGGCATCTATGAGGGCCCCGGCATCGCCTTGCTGCACATCGCCTACGAGCGCCTCGTCACCGCGATCCACAACGAGAACACGATCGAGAACTACCGCACGATGGGCCGCCGCCTCGGCAGGCTGCTGTACGAAGGACGTTGGTTCGACCCGCAGAGCCTGATGCTACGCGAGCCGCTGTTGCGTTGGGTCGGCGCCGCGGTCACGGGTGAGGTCGTGTTGCGCCTGCGCCGCGGCGACGATTACTCGATCCTCGACACCACCGGGCCGCACCTCACCTACGCACCGGAACGGTTGAGCATGGAGAAGGTCGACGACGCCGCGTTCGGGCCGCTCGATCGCATCGGTCAGCTCACGATGCGCAACCTCGACATCGACGACAGTCGCAGCAAGCTCGACGTCTACCGCAACGCAGGCACGTTGACCGGTGGCGGGTTGATGGAACTGACCGACGGCGCGTCGAGCGACGGGTCGCCCGACTAA
>JANPOJ010000543.1:0-18337 GCA_031427935.1 Ilumatobacteraceae bacterium
GATGAGGACGATGCGGCGCATGTACGCCTTGCGGCGAGGTTCCTTGCCGGCTGCGGCGATGGCGATGGCATTGGCGGTCACCGCGCCGTAGGTCGCGTACAGGCCGCCAGGCGTGTCTCCAATTGATCTGATCTCAGCGTATGTCGCGGTCGCTTCTCGTGGCTCGGTCGTGAGAGGTCGCCAGGGCGTGGCCATCTCGTCGTGCGCTGAAGTGCTGCCGTCGTCCTCGTCCACGCCGGCACCCTAGCGGGACCTTCCTGGCTGTGTCGGGAGCAGGTTTGATTCTCCCAGGTCAGTGGGGGTGTTTGGGCTTGTGTGTTGTAGTACCTAGCTCAGCGTTTGGGGGCGTAGGTGTCGAGGTCGAAGAGGTCGTAGAGGCGTTGTTGGGTGGGGTCGATTTCGGTGAGCATGCGCCGGGCGCGGGGTCGCCCGCGGTCGCCTTGGTAGAGCAGCACGGTCTCTTGGATCCCGGCGAGGGTGTCGAGTAGTTCGGTGACGCTGATCGAGATCCCGGCGTGTTCGGCTTGACGGCGCATGAGACGGGCGATCATGAGAGCGATCACGCAGTAGAAGCTGTGGACCCGGATCTTCTGGTCGGTCCAGTGGAACATCGGTGAGAACGAGACGATGTCGGGGTCTTTCATCTGGCGGAAGTCTGCTTCGACTTCGGACTGGGAGCGGTAGCCGGCGACCACGGTGGCGATCGTCCATTCGTCGCGGTCGGTGAACAGGATCCGTTTGCCGAACAGTTCGTCTTCGAGCGCGGTTCTGGCTTGTTGGTTGGTGCGCCAGGTGAGGCGCAGCTCGGCGGGCGACTCGCCCGACAGTGTGGTGGAGATGATCCGGTGGAGCCAGCGGGGCTTCAAGATCGCGGCGATCTCGGCTTCGACGTTGTCGCGTTGTTTGCGGGTCTTGCCCCGCTCCAGACGCGCGGCGATTTCGCCGAGTTGGCGGTGGGCTTTGGCGAGTGTCTGGTCGAAGCCACGCGCCTGTTTGTTGTGCAGGTTCTGGGAGTGGGTGACTACGAGGCGTCGTTGGTGACCGAAGACGACCTTGCGGGTCTCGAACGCGCTCAACCCCGGGAAGCGTTGTTTGTCGACCACCCGGTAGCGGCGCTTGGGGACAGTGAGCAGATCAGGGTGATCAGACGGGGGCAGCGAACCAACGAAGTGAAGCGGGGAGCCCTCGATCAGATCCTGGTTGTCCTGGGAGTTCTGGCCGGCGTCGTAGACCAGGGTGAGCTCACCCGCACCGGCCCCGGCGCTGTCGGCGATCGCGCCGAAGCGGGCGACGAGTTCGTTGACCATCTCGGGGAACTGGGTGACATCTGGGCGGTTGCCGGAATAGGCGTGGGAGACGAGCGGGATGCCGCCGTCAGTGGACACGACGAGCCCGAGACCAACGAGGCGCAAGTCGGTGCGTTTCTGTTTGGCGTGGCCTCGCTGGGCGATCGGGGCGCGGTCGTTGCCCGAGTCGATGTAGGTGGCGAAGTTCGTCATGTCCAAGACGAGCCCGGACAGGTCGACGGCGAAGACCTCGACCATGCGGGTCACAAGGCGCCGCTCGATCTCTTTGAGCTGTTCGTCGGAGATGGCGTCCATCGCGTCCCAAAACCGCCGGTGGTCGAACGCCGCAGCGGGCACGCGCACCCACCGGTCGCCGGCAGTGGTGGCCCACCACTTCGCGAAGGCAAGCTTGGAACAGGGGTCCACCAAACGGTTCGCCACCGCCAACGCGATGTAGGTCCCGACCGACGCCCGGGCATCGCCACGGCGCGGCCCGACCACCTCATCGACGATCCCAGCGACCCCAACACGATCGAGCATCCCCCACACCGCGGCCAGATCCCCGAACGCGAGATGTCGTGTGCGGTCCGGTTCCCCGGGCCCCGTCTCAGACAAACGGGCTGCGATCTCCTCGGCCGATCCCAGATAGCGCTGCGAGACGATCCGCGGTTTGCCGTTCACCCGGGCCGACTCGGCCAGGTAGTAGTAGGTCTTGCCGTCCTGCTTCTTCCCGATGATGAATGCCATATCTAGGTACTACCACACCGACGACACCAATCGCGAGCCTGTGACCAGCACAAACGCGCTGGTCACAGCGTTGTTTCGAAGAAAGTCCGGAGACGCCTCGAGGGAGCCCTCAAATACCTAACCAGGAAGGTCCCGCTAGCGTGAGGCAGGTGAGCGGACCACACACCCTGTCGGAGGCTGCGTCGAAGGCGTTACTTCGCATGCATGGGGTGCCGATGGGGGACGAGCGTGAGGTCTCGTCCGTGCAGGAGGCTGTCGAGGCGGCCGAGGCGCTCGGCTATCCGGTGGTCGTGAAGCTGTGCGGCGCGTCGATTGCCCACAAGACCGAGCGCGGCTTGGTGCGACTGCGGCTGGCCGATGGCGCGGCGGTCGAGACGGCGGCGACCAACCTCTTGGCCACAGCGACGTCCGCCGATGGGGCGGTGTCGCTGCTGATCGCGCCGATGATCTCGGGCAATCGCGAGCTGATCGCCGGCGTGGTTCGCGACCCGCAGTTCGGTGCCAACGTCATGCTCGGTGTCGGCGGCATCGTCGCCGAGGCGATCGCCGACGTGCAGTTCCGTCCGGCGCCGATCAGCGACATCGACGCAGCCGACATGATCGATGGGCTGGCGACCGAGAAGCTGCTCGGTGCCTTCCGCGGTGAGGAAGCGGTCGATCGTCAGCAACTGCAGGCGGTGCTGCTTGGGTTGTCGAAGTTGATCACCGCCCGCCCCGACATCGTCAGCATCGACGTCAACCAGCTGATCGTCACCGCTGACGGCTCGCCGCGCGCTGTGGACGCGCTGGTCGAGCTCGGTGGCTCTGATGCCGTGAGCCGCACCCGGCGCGCCCGGCCGACCGACGCCCAGTTCCGTGCCCTGTTCGATCCGAAAGGTGTGCTGGTCGCTGGGGCCAGCACGCACCCTGGCAAGTTCGGCTTCGTCAGCCTGCACAACATCTTGGCCAGCGGATACCAGGGCGCGGTGTTCGGCACGAACCTCGAAGGGGAGGAGGTGCTCGGCATTCGCACCGTCGCCGATGTCGCCGACCTGCCCGACGACGCCATCGACCTCGTGTTCGTTTGCACACCGGCGTCAGCCAACGAGCGCGTGCTACGCGCTTGCGCGGCCAAAGGCGTGAAGGCCGCGTTCCTGACCAGCGCGGGCTACGGCGAAGCCGGCGACGCGGGCCGCGTCGCCGAGGTCGAGCTGGTTGCGCTGGCCGACGAGTTGGGCATTTTGCTGGCGGGACCCAACGGACAGGGACTGGTCAGCACGCCCGCCAGCCTGTGCGCCCAGATCGTTGCGCCGTATCCGCCACGTGGTCGAATTGCGGTGGCGAGTCAGAGCGGCAACCTCGTGAGCAGCTTCTTGAACTACGCGAGGTTCAGTGGCGTCGGTATCAGCCGCGCCGTGTCGGCCGGCAATGCTGCGGCCGTCAGCCCGGCCGACTACCTCGATTGGTACGCCGACGACCCGGAGACCGCGGTGTCGCTTGCATACGTCGAGGGCATCACCGATGGTCGGGCATTGCTCGACACGTTCGCATCCGTCGCTCGACGCAAGCCGCTCGTGGTGGTCAAGGGCGGCGCGACCGACAGCGGAGCGAAGGCAGCGGCCAGCCACACGGGTGCGCTGGCCGCCGACGACAAGGTGTTCGATGGTGCCTGTCGTCAGGCCGGCGTGACGCGTGCTGCCACTGTGGAGGAGGCCTTCGACGCTGCTGCCACGTTTGCCACGCAGCCGTTGCCGAAGGGCCCGAACGTCGTGGTGCTGACGACCGCCGGTGGCTGGGGTGTCGTGACCTCGGATGCCATTGCCCGCGCCCAGGGCCTGACACTGATGGTCCTCCCGCCTGAGCTCCTGGCCGAGATCGACACCAAGCTGCCGGCTCGGTGGAGTCACAACAACCCGGTCGACTGCGCCGGAGGCGAGACACGTGACACGATTCCTCTGGTGATGGAGATGATCACGGCTCACCCCGAGGTGCACGCGGTCGTGTACCTCGGCCTGGGGATCCAGAGCAACGAGGCCCGCCTCATGCGCGAGGGCGGGTTCCATCCGGCGAACGGTCTCGACCGCATCGTTGCGTACCACGAGCGCCAGGATCAGCGCTTCGCCGAAGCCGCCGATGAGCTGTCACGCCGCTACGACAAGCCGATCCTCACGGCCACTGAGCTGGGCATCGCCGATCCCGGCAACCCCGGCCCTGCGGCGGTTCGCGAGTCCGGCCGGTTGTGCTACGCGAGCGGCAACCGCGCCGTGACTGCCCTGCAGCACCTGTTCCAGTACGCCGAGTTCCGTCGACGACGAGGGTTCGGCTGATGGCCAGGCGGCGCATCAACCCGATCGCCGTGCTGGTCGTGTTGGCGGCGATTCCCGCTGTCGGGCTGGGGGCGCTGTGGCGGTTCGCCGACGCGCGTCGCCCGCCGCCCGTGGTGCAACCGCTGGCACCAGATCCAGCCACGCTGCCGGCAACGATGACCACGCCGTTGCTGTCCGTGCGCCGTGCCCCTGGGGTCTTGTCGCGCCAGGTCAACCTCAGCGCCTTGCAGAATGCCCTGCAACCACTGCTCGACTCGGTCGACGACAACCGTTGCTTTGCGCTGGCGATCGATGGGCAGCAGGTCGCGGCGAAGAACGACACGCTGCCCCTGTCGCCGGCCAGCAACTTGAAGATCCTTACGGCCGCCGTTGCGCTCGACGTGCTCGGCCCTGGGTTCACGTACTCGACGAAGGTGGTTGGCGCGCTTGGCGCCGATGGTGTGGTCGACGGCGACCTGTTCCTCGTCGGCGGCGGCGACCCTGTGCTGGCCAACGACTGGTGGAACGGGAACAATCCCAAGTGGCCGCCATTCAATGAGACGTCGTTCGAAGCGCTCGCCGACACGATCCAGCAAGCGGGGGTCACCAAGATCACCGGGAGGGTGGTCGGCGATGGATCGCGGTACGACGACGAGTTGTTCGCTCCGACGTGGGCCCAGCCCGATCATGTGACGCAGGCCGGCCCGATCGACGCCCTCCTGGCGAACGATTCGTGGCAGACCCCGCAGGTGTCGGCGAAGGATCCGGCGCTCGGTGCGGCCACGGTGCTGCGCTCGATGCTCAAAGATCGCGGCATCAGTGTCGGCGATGCATCGACGGGTGGTGCCGCCGGCGGGGCGACGATTGCTGAAGTGAAGTCGCAGGCGTTGCCGGGCATCCTGGCCGAGATGCTGACGACCAGCGACAACAACACCGCAGAGATGGTGTTGAAGGAGATCGGCTTTCACAGCACCGGTCAAGGCACCCGCGCCGCCGGGTTGAACGTGGTGATGGATCGGTTGACCGCGTGGGGCGTACCGACCGCTGGCGATGTGCTGGTCGACGGGTCCGGGTTGTCTGACGCCAACCGACTGACCTGCGCGACCATCCTCGGCGTGCTCGAGCATGGCTCGGCGACCGATGCGGTCGGGCAGGGCATGCCGGTCGCCGGTGCAGCGGGAGGCACGCTGTTCGACGTCTTCACCGGCACGCCGTTGGCAGGCAAGCTGCATGGCAAGACGGGATCGCTGAACCCGAACTGCAATCCCGGCCAGCTCGGTGCCAAGTCACTCGGCGGCTACGTGCCGCAAGTCGGTGGCGGCGCGATCGAGTTCGTGCTGTTGCAGAACGGCGAGTGCATCGCCAAGAGCTACAAGGCGCTGTGGGATCAATTGGGTCAGGCGTTGGCGCCGTACCCGACGGGCCCGAGCACCGAGACGCTGGCGCCACGGTGACGGCCTGATGGCGATCATGCCGATGTTCCCGTTGGGCATGGTGCTACTTCCGGGTGTGGTCCTGCCGCTGCATGTGTTCGAGCCGCGTTACCAACAACTCGTCCGCGATTGCCTCGAGTCGACCGAGCACGAGTTCGGTGTTGTCCTGATTGATCGTGGCAGCGAGGTCGGCGGAGGCGACTCGCGATCGGATGTCGGTGTGGCGGCCACGATGCTGCAGGTCGCGACGATGGATGCCGGACGATTTGCGGTGGTGGCAGTGGGAACGCGCCGCATACGAGTGAATCGTTGGCTCGATGACGACCCGTACCCTCGGGCCGATGTCGAGGACTGGCCGGACCCCGAGGTCGAGGTGCCCAACGCGCGAATCTCGGCGACGGCCGCCCGCGCCAGGCGGTGCGCCGGCCTGGCAGTCGAGATGGGTGATCAGACCAATGTTCCCGAGGGTGAGCTGACGGGTGACCCATCGGTCGACAGCTTCGTCCTGACGGCAATCAGTCCATTCGGGCCAGCCGATCAGTACGCCGCGTTGTGCGCTCCGGATCCCCTCGCTCGATTCGAGGTGATCGATCGCCTGCTCGACGACGTCGAGGCTGGATTGCAGTTCCGCCTGGGGTGATCAGTCGCGGTTCGGCACCTCGGCGTGCTACACATATGACCGTGCCCGACAAGGACAAATCCGCCTCGAAAAGCGACTCAGGCCAGATCGGTCAGGTCATCGACCTCGTCATGGAGTACGCCCGGCAGGAGACACTCGGGCCTATCAAGGGCGCCGGGAGATGGCTGGCCGCCGGCGCTGCCGGCGCCGTGCTGTTGGGCACCGGCTGCGTGTTCTTGGTGCTCGGCGTATTGCGCATGGTGCAGAACGAGTTCGGCCGATCGTTTCGGGGCAGTTGGGTCACGGTGCTGCCATACCTGTTCGCGTTTGTCGCCAGCCTGGCCGTGATCGGTGTGGCCGCTTGGCGGATCTCGAAGAAGAAGACCTTGCAGAAAGAGACACGATGATGGCGCAGCAACGCATCACCCGCGACGACCTCGAATCGCGATTTCGTCAACTTCAAGACAACGTCCAAGGCCGCATCGACGACAAGAAGCGCACGCTGGCAACCGTCGGTGTCGTGGGCGGGGTCTTACTGCTGCTCGTCTTCTTCATGCTCGGCAGCCGCCGCGGCAAGAAGAAGACCACGCTGGTCGAGATCCGTCGGGTCTGACGCGTGGCCCGTACCCGATTGCTGTCGCCGACGGTTGCGTTGCGCCGCAACGCGATCTACAAAGGATTGCTCGGCGGCCAGCGCGGCTGGATGGTGCTCGGCGCTGTGGTCTGGGCGCCTCGGCTGTTGAAGAAGGCTCTCGGGCGAACCGAGCAAGTCGTCGCCACGGAGCGCCTCGAGCCCGGCCAGGCACTACGAATCGAAGCGATCAGGCGACCGACACGTGCCGAGGATCGCGCCAGCCGCCGTGCTCGATGAAGGTCCTGCTGCGCAACCCGCGCCGTGAGATCGAAGTGGTCGGCACCCATCGAGTGCATGCGCTCCTGGCCAAGCTCGACCTGAACCGCGAGTCGCACTTGGTGATCTGCAATGGCACGCTCGTTCCTGCCGACGCCGAGTTGCTCGACGATGACATCGTCGAGATTCGCCCGGTGATCTCCGGGGGTGCGTGATGGTGGCAGTCGGCTCGAAGTGCCGTACGTGTCGCGGCCCAGCGATCATCGATCTGCCGCGGCACAACGCCAACTTCTGCGCCGAGCACTTCCTCGAATTGTGTCGGCGCCAGGTCACCAAGGCCATCGACCACTTCTCGATGATGACTCGCGACGACAAGGTGTTGGTCGCTGTCTCGGGAGGCAAGGACAGCCTGGCGGTGTGGGATCTGCTGGTCGAGCTCGGCTACCACGCCGACGGCCTCTACGTGGGTCTGGGGATCGGCGACTACAGCGAGACATCAGCGGAGTACGCCAGGGCGTTCGCTGCTGATCGCAACCTACGCCTGATCGAGGTCAAGCTGCGCGACGAGTACGGCTACGACGTGCCAACCGCAGCAAAGGCGACACGGCGAGTTCCCTGTTCCGCGTGCGGAATGAGCAAGCGCCACGTGTTCGACAAGGCCGCGCTCGATGGCGGCTACACCGTGTTGGTCACCGGTCACAACCTCGACGACGAGGCGGCGGTCCTGTTCGGGAACGCCCTCCACTGGGACATCGAGTACTTGGCTCGCCAGTTGCCGGTGCTCGAAGCTCGCCCCGGATTTCCGAAGAAGGTCAAGCCGTTGGTGCGGCTCACCGAACGCGAGACCGCGGCGTGGTGCATCGTGCGTGGGATCGACTACCTCGTCGACGAATGTCCGATGGCCGCCGGGAACAAGCACCTCGCCTACAAGGCGGCGCTCAACACGATCGAGGAGACCTCACCCGGCACGAAGGCCGGATTCTACTTCAACTTCATCGACAACATGGCGCCGCTGCTTTCCGGCCGCGCGGTGGCCGATGGCCAGGCGCTCGGTGCGTGCTCGAACTGTGGCGCGCCGACGACCGGTAGCGTGTGCGCCTTCTGCCGTCTGGTGGAGACGGCTTCTGCCCACGCCCCCGTGCCGGTCGAACTGGTCATGAAGAAGGGGAGAGGCCCACGATGAACACACCGTTCGCCTATGGCGAGAAGGTGTTGCTGCTCGACTTGAAGCAGCGCAGATATCTGATCACCCTTGCCGAGGGCGCCGAGTTCCACAGTCACAACGGCTTCTTCGCGCACAGCGATCTCGTCGGACAGCTCGAAGGTCTGGTGGTCAAGAGCACGAAGGGCTCTCCGTACACCGCGCTGCGACCGACGCTCGAGGACTTCGTGGTCGAGATGCCACGAGGCGCGCAGGTGATCTATCCGAAGGATCTCGCGCCGATGTGCATGCTCGCCGACATCGGTCCTGGTGTCCGAGTGTTGGAGAGCGGCGTCGGATCGGGTGCGCTGAGCATGACCATGCTGCGTTGGGGCGCTGAGATCGTTGGCTACGAGATGCGCGAAGACTTCGCCAATCGGGCCAAGGCCAACGTGCGCAGCTTCCTCGGCGAAGGGGCGATGGAGCGTTACCACGTCGAACTGCGTGATTGCTACGACGGCATCGACGAGCGCGGGATCGACCGCGTGGTGCTCGACCTGCCGGAGCCGTGGCAGGTCGTGCCGCATGCAATGGAGGCGTTGCGACCCGGTGGCATCATCATCGCCTACACACCGTCGATCATGCAGGTCTCGCAGCTACGCGCCGCGTTGGCATCGAAGGCATGGAACGGAACTCGGAGCCTGGAGGTCCTGCACCGCGGTTGGTACGTCGAAGGCCAGGCGGTGCGCCCCGACCATCGCATGGTCGCCCACACCGGCTTCTTGACCACCGCCCGATTCCTCGGCTGACACGCGAAGAGAGGGCACCTCGCGGCGCCCCCTCTCGAGAAAAAACAGCTGCAGAACTACGGCTCGATGAAGATGCACTCGCCGGGGCACTCCTCGGCGCTCTCGATGACCGCATCGAGGCGGTTGTCGGGGATGTCGGCCATGCCATCGGCGCCCTGCGGGAGCCCCTTGGCCGTTGCGAACACCTTGTCGCCCTCCTTGACGTAGGCGAGGCCATCGTCGAGCAAGGTGAAGACATCGGGGGCGATCTCCTCGCACAGGCCATCGCCCGTGCACAAATCCTGGTCGATCCAGACCTTCATGTCGTGTGTCTCCTAAATCCGGGGGTAAAACGTTCCTGAGCATACATGGGGTACTGCTCCGTGAGGCGTTCATACCGACGGCGCAGACGCCAACCTCTGGGTGGGATCCGGGGCGGCCGAGTGGCTCATTCCCTGGACGGATTTGCACCGTGGGGTTCGCTGATGGCGGGCATGGCCGGGCCCCACGGTGTTAGGTTCCTGCCATGACCGATGGTGATACCAACGAGTCGATGGCGGTGCTGCAGGCGCAGCTCATCGTGCTCGAGGGTGAGATCGAACAGTTGCGGCGCAAGCTCGTCGACGCACCCAAGCGGCAACGAGCGTTGGAGGAACGGTTGCTGGAGACAAAAGGGCAACTGGCCCATGCCGTCTCGCAGAACGAGAAGCTCAGCTACACCCTGCGCGAGGCTCGCGAGCACATCGCCGCTCTGCGCGACGAGGTCGAGAAGCTCACCCAACCGCCTTCGGCGTATGGGGTGATCGTCGGCAAGAACGACGATGGCACGGTCGACGTGCTCACCAGCGGCCGCAAGATGCGCGTCAGCCTGCATCCCGACATCGACCATGAGGATCTGCCGCGGGGCTCCGAGGTCGTGCTCAACGAAAGCTTCAACGTGGTGCATGCTCGCCAGCCGGAGATCACCGGTGAGGTCGTGACGATCAAGGAACTGCTCGACGACGGCGTGCGGGCGCTGGTCGTGGGTCGCGCCGACGAGGAGCGCGTGTGCGAGCTGGCAGATGTGCTGCGGGGAGCGCACCTGCGCAGCGGCGACACGATGCGGCTCGACCCGCGCAGCAACATGCTGCTCGAGAAGCTGCCGCGACCGGAGGTGGAAGACCTGCTGCTCGAGGAGGTGCCCGACATCTCGTACGCCGACATCGGCGGTCTCGACACACAGATCGAGCAGATCGCCGACGCCGTCGAGCTGCCGTTCCTGTACGCCGACCTCTTCGCCGAACACCAGTTGCCGGCACCCAAGGGCATCCTGCTCTACGGCCCTCCGGGCTGTGGCAAGACCCTCATCGCCAAGGCGGTTGCCAACTCGTTGGCCAAGAAGGTGGCCGAGAAGACCGGTGGCGAGAAGGGGCGCAGCTACTTCATCAACATCAAGGGCCCCGAGTTGCTGAACAAGTACGTCGGCGAGACCGAGCGGCAGATCCGTCTCGTGTTCCAACGTGCGCGTGAGAAGAGTGAGGAGGGCTGGCCGGTAATCGTCTTCTTCGACGAGATGGATTCCATGTTCCGGACTCGCGGCTCTGGCATCAGCAGTGACATGGAGAGCACCATCGTGCCGCAGTTGCTCGCCGAGATCGATGGTGTGGAAGGGCTGCGCAACGTAATCGTGATCGGCGCCACCAACCGCGAAGACCTGATCGATCCGGCGATCCTGCGCCCGGGTCGGCTGGACGTGAAGATAAAGATCGAACGACCCAACGCGGTTGCTGCCCGGCAGATCTTCTCCCAGTACCTCACCGACGAGATCCCGATCGACGCGCAGTCGTCGGTGCCGGTGATGATCGACGCGACGGTGGTCGAGATGTACCGCGAAGATGAGTCCAACCAGTTCCTCGAGGTCACGTACCAGAACGGCGACAAGGAGATCCTGTACTACAAGGACTTCGCGTCAGGGGCGATGATCGAGAACATCGTGCGGCGAGCCAAGAAGCTGGCCATCAAACGTGTGATCGCCGGGGGCACTCGTGGGGTCTGCCTCACCGACATGCTGGACAGCATCAAGCAGGAGTACAAGGAACACGAAGATCTCCCGAACACCACCAACCCCGACGACTGGGCAAAGATCAGCGGCAAGAAGGGCGAGCGCATCGTCTTCATCCGCACCTTGGTGAAGGGTCGTGAGGAGAAGGATCGTGCAGGTGGCCGAGCCATCGAACGGGTCGGCACCGGGCAGTACCTCTAGGGGTTTTGCACCGGCGGCAACCAACGATTGGCGTTAGGGTCCACCTCATGGCGATCCCCAAGGTCTGCGGAATCGAGACCGAGTACGGGATCCTCGTGCGCGGTCCGGTGCGCGAGAACGCCAGCAACCCGGTCACCGCCTCGTCGTTGCTGATCAACGCCTACCTTGCCGCGACGCACCGAAGGGTGGGTTGGGATTTCAAGGACGAGCACCCCGGCAGCGACGCACGCGGTTTCAACGTCGACGACCTGCTCGCCCCAGAGGTGGAGACCCACCTCGTCAACGCCGTGCTCACCAACGGTGCCCGCTACTACGTCGATCATGCCCACCCGGAGATCAGCACGCCCGAGTGCCTCACCGCGCGCGAAGCGTTGGTGTTCGACCGGGCAGGCGAGGAGATCGTCTGGGCGAGCATGCAGGCGGCGACGGCGATGTTGCCCGACGGCGCCGAGGTGTTGTGCCACAAGAACAACTCCGACGGAAAGGGCAACAGCTACGGCTGCCACGAGAACTACCTCGTCGCCCGCGCGGTTCCGTTCGGTCGCATCGTGCACCAGGTCACTCCTCATTTCGTCACCCGTCAGATCGTGGTCGGCGCGGGCAAGGTCGGCTGCGAAATCCCGGGCATGTCGGCCGACGACGTCCCCTACCAGATCAGCCAACGTGCCGACTTCTTCGAGGAGGAAGTCGGCTTGGAGACCACGCTGAAGCGTCCGATCGTGAACACGCGCGACGAGCCGCATTGTGACCCCAACAAGTACCGACGACTGCACGTCATCGTGGGCGATGCGAACATGAGCGAGACCGCAACCTTCGTGAAGCTCGGAGCCGCGGCCGTCGTGCTGGCAATGATCGAGGACGACGTGCTCGGCGACGATCTCGAGTTGGCGAATCCTGTCGCTGCCATCCGCCAGGTCAGTCACGATCCTTCCTTGCAGCGAACGATCCTGTTGCGCAACGGCCGGCAGGCGACTGCCCTCGAAGTGCAGTGGGAGTTGCTGGAACGCGCACAGAAGTACGAGCGGTCACACGGGCTCGCCGCCGTCGGGCACGAGGTCGGGCGCGACGTGCTCGCGCTCTGGGAGAGCATCCTCGCCGGGCTGGAGCACGATCCTGATTCGGTGGCCCACCAAGTGGATTGGGTCGCAAAGCGGCGCATCGTGCAGGCCTATGCCGCACGGCACGATGCACGCCCCGGCGACGCACGACTGAAAGCACTCGATCTGCAGTATCACGACCTTCGGCGCGAGAAGTGCCTCGCGAGGCGGGTGGGCCTCGACGTCCTCACCACCGAAGCAGAGGTTCGTGACGCGATGGTGAACCCTCCGCTGACCACTCGGGCGTACTTCCGTGGTCGGTGCCTGGCCAAATGGCCGGGCGAGATCGTCGCCGCCAACTGGGACAGCCTGGTATTCGACATCGGTCGCGATCCGTTGCGCCGCGTGCCGATGATGGAACCATTGCGCGGCACGGCAGAATCCGTCGCTAGGTTGATCGACGAAAGCGATACCCCAGCCGAGCTGCTGGCCCGGCTGGGCGCCTGAAGACCGGCCCGCGGGTCCGCACAGACAGGGGAGCACATGGCTGAACGCACGCAGAAACAGAAGCCGACACCGAGCCGCACCGAGGAAACCGTCGAGGCCGCGCCTGCAGTGGCCGGCAGCGGCGACAAGCTGAAGGCCGAACTCGACGACCTGCTCGACGAGATCGACGACGTGTTGGAGACCAACGCCGAAGACTTCGTCAAGTCGTACGTCCAAAAGGGCGGCCAGTAGCCCCATGTCGATGCCGATGTTCACCCCCGGCGCGGATCCGGGTTCGAGCTTCCCCGAACTGCTCAAGCGTGTCGGCTTGGCAACGGCTGCCACGACCGATGGGTACGGTGAGATGTCCGTGCCGCACGCCACCACGTGCGTTGCCCTGCGCTTCGCCGACGGCGTCGTGATGGCCGGTGATCGCCGCGCCACGAGCGGCAACCTGATCAGCCATCGGGGCATGGAGAAGGTGGTCCAGGCCGATCTGCACAGCGGGGTCGCCATCGCCGGTGCGGCGGGGCCCGCCATGGAGATGATCAAGCTGTTCCAGCTGCAGCTCGAGCACTACGAGAAGGTCGAGGGTTCTGCACTGAGCCTGGAGGGCAAGGCCAACCAGCTGAGCATGATGGTGCGCGGCAATTTGCCGGCTGCCATGCAGGGCATGGTGGTGGTGCCGATCTTCGCCGGCTACGACCTGCGCCGTGAGAACGGCCGGCTGTTCACGTACGACCTCACCGGCGGCCGCTATGAGGAGCATGACTACGTGGCAACCGGGTCGGGAATGTTGCACGCCGGCACGGTGATCAAGATCGGCTGGCGCGACAACCTCGACCGTGCTGCCGCAGTCGCGTTGGCCTGCCGCGGCCTGTGGGAAGCCGCCGATGCCGACTCCTCCACCGGCGGCCCCGACGCCCTCCGCGGCATCTACCCAGTGGTGGCCACCATCACCGCCGATGGGTGGTCACGGCTCGACGACGCAGAGCTCGTGTCCGTCTTCGAATCCATCGCGACGGAGGTACGCAGCCGGTGAGCATGCCCTTCTACGTCGCACCCGAGCAGGTGATGAAGGATCGCGCCGACTATGCGCGCAAAGGGATTGCCCGCGGGCGTGCGCTGGTGGCTGTTCGCTTCGACGACGGCATCGCGCTGGTCGCCGAGAATGCCAGCAACACGCTGCGCAAGATCAGTGAGCTCTACGACCGCATCGCCTTCGCGGGCGTCGGCAAGTACAACGAGTTCGACCAGCTCCGTGTGGCCGGCGTGCGCGCCGCCGACCTGAAGGGCTTCCAGTACAGCCGCGACGACGTCGACGCACGCAGCTTGGCCAACAACTACGCGCAGATCCTGGGTCAGATCTTCACTCATGAGATGAAACCGATGGAAGTCGAGATCCTCGTGGCCGAGGTGGGCCACACCGCCGCCGGCGACCAGCTCTTCCACATCCTGTACGACGGCACGGTGGTCGACGAACGTCGCTACACCGTGCTGGGCGGCGATGCCGAGGCCATTGGTGGGCGGATGAAGGATTCGTTCGTCGACGGGCAGAGCCTTGCCGCGGCGGTGTGCGAGGCGACGAAGGCTTTGTCGGGCCCGGAACGCACGCTGACGGCCAGCGACCTGGAAGTCGCGCTGTTGTCGCGCAGCAATGGTCGCCGGTGCTTCCGTCGCCTCGGTGACGAGACGGTCGCCGAGGCGTTGGCCGGCTGATCGATGGGCACGATCGGCCGCATCGATCTCAACAGCGATGTGGGCGAGGGTTTCGGCACGTGGGCCGGTGGCCCCGACGAGGCGCTGATGCCGCTGCTCACCTCGGTGAATGTTGCGTGTGGGTACCACGCCGGCGACCCCTCGATCATGCGGCGCACCTGCGCGCTCGCCGGCAAGCACGGCTGCGTCGTCGGGGCACAGGTGAGCTACCCCGATCTGGTCGGGTTCGGTCGTCGGTTCATCGACATGGAAGCCAACGAACTCGCTGACGCCGTGGTCTACCAGCTGGGCGCGCTCGATGGGTTCGCCCGCCTCGCCGGTGGTCGAGTGCGATACGTCAAGCCGCACGGCGCGCTCTACAACGCGATCGTCGAGCACGATGTGCAGGCCGCGGCGGTGGCCGCTGCCGTGTTCGAGTTCGATTCGTCGCTGGCGCTGCTGGGCCTCCCGAGTTCCGCGATCCAGCGCGCGTGCGAGCAGCGCGGCCTGCGCTTCGTGACGGAGGGCTTCGCTGATCGCGCGTACACCGCCGGCGGCCTGCTGGTGCCCCGCACACAAGCCGGCGCGCTCATCACCGACCCCATTGTCGCGGCGGTCCAGGCGGTGGAGTTGGCAGCGGGCGGAGCCGAATCGGTGTCTGTCCACTCCGACACGCCGGGTGCTCCGGCGATCGTCGCCGAAGTCGCCCGTGCCCTCTCATCGGCCGGTTTCCAGCTGCGCCCGTTCGTGCTGTGAGGCTGTTGCCGTACGGGCCGCGAGCGGTCCTCGCCGAGTTCAGCACGCTTGCAGAGGTGATGGCCTCGTCCGGTGCGTGGCGCAACGGTCATCTGCGCGGACTGATCGACGTCGTCCCGGCAGCGCGCACCGTGTTGGTCGTGCACGACGGCTCGCTGGACACCGCACTGCTCGTACCAGCAGATGCGCAGGACGTCCCGATGCCGACCGGCGCCGCGACCACGATCGACGTCGACTACGACGGCGAAGACCTGGCGTACGTCGCTGCGGTGTGCGGGCTTCCGGTGGACGAACTGATCGCGCTGCACACCGGCGCCGTGTACACATCTGCCTTCTGCGGGTTCATGCCCGGCTTCAGCTACCTGGTCGGCTCGCCGCCGGCCCTCCACCTGCCTCGCCGAAGCAGCCCGCGCACCAGGGTGCCGGCCGGCTCGGTGGCAATTGCTGCCGAGTTCACCGGCGTGTACCCGCGGGAGAGCCCGGGCGGGTGGCACCTCCTGGGTCGTACCGACGCGGTGCTCTGGGACGATGCCCGCGACCCTGCGGCGCTGCTGCCGCCGGGTGCGACGGTGAGGTTCCGGGCGAGATGATCACCGTCGAGTCGTGGGGCATCGCCGGCTCGGTGCTCGGAGGTGGCCACGCGGGGAGGGCGTGGTTGGGTCAGAGCAGGGGAGGGGCGCTCGATCGGGCCGCCCTGGCCCTCGCCAATCGTCTGGTCGGCAACGCTGAGGACGGCGCCGGTGTCGAGACGTCCGGGGGACTGGTGCTCGCCCTTCATCAGGCGGCGATGGTGGCCATCACCGGCGCGCTGGCCGATGTCGTCGTCAGCGGTGGCCCAGCGGTCGGTTGGGGCAGCCCGGTGGTGCTGCCGGCGGGATCCCGCCTGCGCATCGGCCGCCTGCTCGATGGCGCACGCTGCTACGTTGCCGTCCGTGGTGGTGTGCACGGCGCCGGCGACGAGTTGATCGTCGGCCCCGACCCGGCAGTGCCGGCCGCGACGGAGGGAGCACCGCGGCGACCGCTGCAGACGACGCTGCGCGTGTGGCCCGGCCCCCGGCGCGATTGGTTCACGGCATCGGCGTGGTCGACGTTGCTGTCGACGCCATTCACCGTCACCGCCACCAGTCGGGTCGGCGTCCGCCTCGCGGGTGCACCCCTCGTTCCGCTCCGCCACCAACAACTGCCGTCGGAGGGCCTGCTCGAAGGGGCGGTGCAGGTGCCGCCCGATGGGCATCCGATCCTGATGCTGGCCGACCACCCGACGACCGGCGGCTATCCCGTGATCGCCGTCATCGATGACGCCGATGTCGGCCATGCCGCGCAGGCGCCACTGGGAAGCACCCTTCGTTTCGCCGCCGCCCGCTGAGGCGAACAACGGTTTCGGGCCGCAGAACGAGCGGGAAGCCCTGGCATCCGCGTCGTGGGCAGGAAACCGTCGGAGGTGTGCGCTACGGTGCGCGCATGGAGCGGCGAATCTTCGGACTCGAGAACGAGTACGGGGTCACATGCACGCTGCGCGGCCAGCGGCGGCTCAGCCCCGATGAGGTTGCCCGTTACCTGTTCCGCAAGGTGGTCAGTTGGGGCCGCAGCAGCAACGTGTTCTTGCAGAACGGTGCCCGCCTGTACCTCGATGTCGGCTCGCACCCCGAATACGCCACACCCGAGTGCGACAGCCTCTACGACCTGGTGGTGCACGACAAAGCCGGTGAACGCATCCTTGAAGGGCTACTGCAATCCGCCGAGCAACGCCTCCGCGAGGAGGGGATACGCGGCACCATCTACCTGTTCAAGAACAACACCGACTCGGCCGGTAACAGTTACGGCTGCCACGAGAACTACCTCACCAGCCGCGGCGACGACATGGCGCACTACGCCGAGGTGCTCATCCCGTTCTTCGTCAGTCGCCAGATCTTCACCGGCTCGGGCAAGGTGCTGCAGACGGCACGGGGCGCGACGTTCTCGATGGCACAACGTGCCGAGCACATCTGGGAGGGTGTGAGCAGCGCCACCACCCGCAGTCGGCCGATCATCAACACCCGCGACGAACCCCACGCCGACGCCGAGAAGTACCGCCGACTGCACGTGATCGTCGGCGACAGCAACATGAGCGAATACACCACGTTCGTGAAGGTGGGCTCGGCGGCCTGCATGCTGCGCATGCTGGAGGATCCCAACGTGGTGCTGCGCGACATGACGCTGGAGAACCCGATCCGTGCCATTCGCGACATCAGTCACGACATGACGTGCCGGCGCAAGGTGCGCCTGTCGAATGGCCGCGAGGTGAGCGCGCTCGACATCCAGCGCGAGTACCTGGACCGGGCGCTGCGCTACGCGGACACGAAGGGTTTTCCGCCGATGGAGCAGAAGGCGCTGGAGATGTGGGAGCACTGCATCAGCACCATCGAGAACGACCCGCTGAAACTGGACCGTGAGGTCGATTGGGTCATCAAGTACCGCCTGATCGAAGCGTTTCGTGCGCGCCACGACCTACCGCTGGGCCATGCCCGGGTGCAACTTCTCGACCTGCAGTACCACGACATCTCCCGTGAGCGCAGCCCGTTCTACAAGCTGCAGGACCGGGGCATGATCGAACGCATGTGCCTCGATACCGACATCGAGGCAGCGATCGAGACGCCACCGCAGACCACCCGGGCGCGACTGCGCGGCGAGTTCATCAAGCGGGCCAAGGAACGCAAACGCGACTACACGGTCGACTGGGTGCACCTGAAACTGAACGATCAGGCCCAGCGCACCGTGCTCTGCAAAGACCCCTTCCGCAGCCGCGACGAGCGGGTGGAGACGCTCATCGCGGCGCTCTAGTTCGGTTTGCCCGAGTGGTGCCGACCCTGCCGCGGCGCTCGAGCGAGACACCGCTAGCGTGTGGCCGATGTCCGACGAACCTCTGCGATCCACGGCGATCGATGCCCTGATGCAGGGGCGGTCGCCGGGCGATCCCGGCCACCGGGTGG
>JANPOJ010000544.1:0-6070 GCA_031427935.1 Ilumatobacteraceae bacterium
CACACCGTCAACTGCCCGGTGACCTTGTCCATGTACGCCACGGAACCGCAGGTCTCCATCGGAGAGGGATGGGTGCGCGGGTACAACATGTCCTGCTTCACGATCACGTCGGCCCTGGCGAACGCGGCGTCACACTTGGCCTCGTCGCCGGCTTCCCAATCGAAGATGTGGTTGTCGGTCTTGCCTTCCTTGTCGGTCCGGATCACTGGTGCACCGGGATCGAGTGCCTTCTTGGCATCGATGACCGGCTGCAAGATCTCGTAGTCGACCTCGATCAGCTCCAACGCGTCGCGAGCCGAGTACTTGTCCTCGGCGATCACGAATGCAACCTCTTGGCCTTGGAACCGCACCTTGTCGGTGGCCAACACCGCCGCGGTGTCGTACGACAACGTCGGCACCCACGCCAGCCCAAGCGTCTCCAGCACCGCGCCGGTGATTACGGCCTTCACCTTCGGGTGAGCCTCGGCGGCCGATGTGTCGATCGACTTGATCAACGCGTGTGCAACGGGGCTGCGCAGGATCGCGCCGTAGAGCATGCCGGGCATGTCGAGGTCGTCGATGTAGTTGCCCTGACCGCGCAGGAACCGCGCGTCTTCCTTGCGCAGCATGCGACCGAACCCGATCGGGTTGCCGCCCGCGCTGGTCGGTACCTCGGTGACGGTCATACAGATGCCCCCTGACTCTCATTGGCGTTCTCGTCGGCCTTCTCGGTGCTGTTCTCGGCGGCCCACCGAATGGCTCGCACGATGTTCTCGAAACCGGTGCAGCGGCAGATCGTGCCGCAGATCGCTTCGCGGATCTGTTCGTTGCTGGGGTCGGGGTTGCGGTCGAGCAAGGCCTGACCGGTCATCAGCATCGCCGGGGTGCAGAACCCACATTGCAGGCCGTGCTCGTTCATGAAGCCCTGTTGGATCGGGCTCAGTACGCCGCCTTGCTCGAGGTCCTCGACGGTGCGGATCTTGCGACCGTCGGCCATGGCGGTCAGCACCGTGCACGACTTCACCGGCTCGCCGTCCATCCACACCACACAGACCCCGCAGTTGGTCGTGTCGCAGCCCCAGTGACTTCCGGTGAGCTGCAGGTGATCGCGGATGAAGTGGATGAGGAGCAACCTCGGTTCCACATCGCGAGTCACATCCTCGCCGTTGACGTTGATGGTCACTTCCATCATGAGCCTCCCTGTGCTCGAGCGGCGGCCCGGCGCAACGCGCGTACCGTCAGTTCCTTGGCGAGATGTCGCTTGTAATCCTTCGGGCCACGTTGGTCGCTGGCCGGGTTGCTGGCGTCGGCGGCGAGCTGTGCAGCGGCGGCGATGTTGTCCTCGGTTGGGGCCTGGCCGCGCAGGGCCGCCTCGGCCGCCGGGGCGCAGAAGTGCTCGACGCCGACCGCCGTCAGGCCGATGCCGCAATCGCCCACGACGTCGCCGTTCATGCTGACGAAGACGCCGGACGCGGCGACTGCCCAGTCGCCGGCGCGACGCTCGACCTTCTCGTACGCGCTTCCCGTGCTGTTGCGGATCGGTACACGGATCTCGGTCAGGATCTCGCCGGGTTGGGCGGCGGTCTCGTAGGGCCCGAGATGGAACTCGCGGGCGGGCACCGTGCGTTCACCGTTCCTGGAGTGCAGCACGATGGTTGCCGCCAACGCTGACATCACGGCAGAGAGATCCTCCGAGGGGTCCGCCTGGCACAGCGACCCTCCCACTGTTCCCCTGTTGCGCACGATCGGGTCAGCGATCACCCGCTCGGCTTCGCCGAAGATCGCATAGTGCTCGTTGGCGACGGCAGATTCGAGCAGCTCGCGATGCCTGGTCATGGCGCCGATGCGGATCTCGTTGCCCTCGACACGCACATAGGACAGATCGAGATCGTTGATGTCGATGAGATGCTCCGGTCTGGCGAGTCGCAGCTTCATCATCGGTAGCAGGCTGTGCCCCCCGGCAACGAGCCGGGCCTCAGGGCCCAGCCGATCCAACAGCGCGATTGCGTGGTCGATGCTGGTCGCGCGCTCGTACTCGAACGGCGGTGGAATTTGCATGAGATCCCCCGATCATCATTCGGCCCCTGGTTCAGGCCCCCAAGACACGTCACAAGACACGCCCTACGGCGGGTCCAGGGTTGATGTTGGGCGCTGACCCGGCCGGCGTCAATCGTGTCCTAACCGAAGGGTTATCTCGACCCGACAGGGCCACGGGGATGGCCCTACAGTTCCGCGCCAGTGACGCTCGCCCAGTTGAAGGTGTTCGTGTTGGTTTCGCGGCTGGGGTCCGTTCGCGCCGCTGCGGCAGCATTGGGCGTCAGCGAGCCGGCGGTTTCACAGGCACTCGCTGCCCTGCGCCAGCACCTCGACGACCCGCTGATCGCCCGCAGTGGGACCGGGATGGAGCTGACCCCGGCTGGGCGCCGTGTGGTGACGATCGCCTCGCAGATGGTCAATCTGGCCGTCGATGCCGAGGCTGCAGTGCGGCAATCGAACGGCGCTGCCGAGCTTCTTCGTGTGGTGACGACCAGTACGTTGTCCCAATCCATCGTCCCGTCGTTGTTGCAGGCGTTCACTGCACGCGCCGGCGGGATCGAGGTCAGCGTGGGGGTGGCGACCACCGCAGAGATGACCGCGCTCGTGGAGGAACGGCTGGCCGATGTTGCCGTCGGCCCACGATTGCCCGGGATCGAGGCCGAAGCAGTGATGAGGTATCGGCTGAGCCTGGTCAGTCATCCCGACCTTCGGGTCAATGGCGGTGGTCTGGCAGGTCAGCGCTGGTTGGTAGACCCCACGGGAACAGACCCACTCTCCGAGGTTGGCAGCCTGTTGACCAAGTTCCGGGTTCCGGAGTCGAACATCATGGTGTTCGCCAACGAGAAGGCTGCCTGGTCGGCCGCCGCGGCAGGCGAGGGAGTGGCGCCAGCCATCGATCACATGGTCGCAGCCGAGGTCGATCGTGGTGCGCTGGCCAGGGTTCGGGCCCCAGATATGCCTGTTGACCTGCTGTTGTACGTCAGTTCGTTGGCGCCATCCCGGCGATCGAGCGCAGCCGACAAGCTGCGCCGCTTCGTTCGCACGCCCGATGCGATGCAAGCGATGTACCGCCCCGACAGTGGTGTTCCGGCGGCCAAGTTCCGTCCACCGGTCTACGTCACTCTCTGGAGTTGACTGTCAAGACTGTCTTAAGTCCAAAACCTTCAAGTCGAACCTGGCGTGTCCGATACAACAAACAGTCCGACGCGGGCGCGGCGAACTACTCGGAGGTTATTCGAATGAAGCGACATGTGATAGGGGTGGCCGCAGCGATGTTGGGCACCATGTTGATGGGCGGGGTCGTTGCGACGCAGACCGCAGCCGCCGCCCCAGTGCCCACGACAGTGACATTGCCGCTGTTCGGTGCACCGTTGACGATTGGCATCACTACAGGCCCTGGCGGGGCGTTGGCCACCGTCACGGTCGACCCAGCCACCGGAAACACTGCTACGGAAGCCAGCCCGCACAAGGTGGTCTTCCAGAGCGCCAACCTCACTAACCCGCTTGGTGAGCCGGCAAAGGTCGTCATCAAGTCCAAGCATGGTGGCCAGAGCGTGTCGGCTCGCGCCGGCTCGTTGGCCGATTTCATCGGCAAGCCCGGTGGCTGGAGTGGCGATGTGTTCGGTGACGGCACGACCAGCACCGTCGCATTCACGATCGCGGCAGCTGCCGATGGCGGCCCCCGACATCACCGGCGTGACCGCAACCGGCGCAGCCAATGTGATCGGCGCGGTCGAGCGCTCGACCGGTGAGGGCGACGACGACGAAGGCACCGAGATGTCCGCTCGAGTGTCGATCAAGTTCACCAACGCTGCGGGCGATCAGTCGCGAACCCTGAGCATCAAGGTCAAGGTCGAAGACGACGACGGTGAGACCTCCGCCAAGTTGAGCATCTCGCTCGGCCGCATCAATGGCGTCGAAGGCAAGGCCGTTGGCTCCCACACCTGGACCGGCCTGCTCTGCGACAACACGCCTGCGTCGATCGCCTACACCGTGGCTGCTGATGGCACGATCACGCTCGGCGCGATCACACCCGCAGGCGCTACCTCCAGCATCGACGAAGGCAAGACCACGGTCACCTTCGCCACCGGCGAGCAGGTGCGCATCAAGGTCAGCGATCACGATGGCCCGATGACCGTCTCGGTCAAGGAGAAGATCCGCTGCAATTCGGCTGATCCGACCTTCAACGGCTCGTCCGTTCCGGACAACAACAACGACAACAACGGCGAGCATCACGATGGCGGTGGCGACAACCACGGCCACGGTGACCACGCCGGCGACGACGACACCACGACCACGACGACTCTGCCCTGAGTGCAGTTGATGAGTCATAGCAAAGCAGCCCGGCTCCTCCTCGGGGGGGCCGGGCTGCTGCTCGTTTTTGGCGCATGTTCCGACAGCAATTCGCCGAAGGTCGGGTCGGCTGATGCCAACTCGTCTCCGACGACCGTCGTGGCCGCCAGTCCGACGGTGTCGGCTCTCCCGAGCATTCCGACCACCACCGTGGCCGGGGCACCGCCAACCGTTGCCGTTGACGGGCCCACACTGTTGCAAGCCGCAATCGCCGCAACCGGTGGCGGGTACCACTTCAACCAGACCAACACGGTCGATGGAGTCGTCGCCCTCACGATCGACGGCGATCGGTTGCCCGACGGCGCTCGTCTTGCCGTCAGCGGCGAAGCGGGCTTGGTGCTCTACGTGATTACTCCCGATGGCACCTGGCTGATGCCGCAGAACGGTGAGTGGGAGGTCGACGATTCGGATCCTCCGACCGTCGACCCGATCGGCGCACTCAGCGCCCCCACGTCGGTCACTGTGGCGAGCAACGATGGCACCACCGTCCAGTTGGCAGTCAACGTGCCGTTCGCCGCGCTCGGCCTCACCGGTGACGGTGATGCGCCGCTACAGGTAACGGTCGTCAACGGAGCACTGACCACCATCGCCTACAGCACCACCACGCCCGACGGAAAGGCCGCTGTCGCAACGACGGCGATCGGAGCCGTCGTCGACCCCAGTCCGGTCGTCGCGCCGATCTGATTCCGTGGCCCGACTGTTGCGGCTCCGCTAGCTGTCGAACCCCAAACCCATCCGGTCAAGGGTCTTCAACCACGCATTTCGTTTGCCGGTTCGATCCTCTCGGTTCAGCGACCACCTGGTCGTCTGGATGCCGATGAACCGGAATGGCTCGGGTGGAAATGGCAGCGGCCGTTCCTTGACGAAGTCGGTTTGCGCGGCGCGTGATCGCTTGCCGTCGAGCAGGTCGACCATCACCTCGCCACCGAAGCGGCTGGAAGCAACGCCCAGACCGGTGTAGCCGAGGGCATAGGCAACACGCCCCTGCATCGCCTGACCCCAGAACACGCAGAAGCGGCTGCAGGTGTCGATCGCCCCGCCCCAGGCGTGGGTGAACTTCAGACCCTCCAACTGGGGGAACGTCTCGAAGAAGTGCTTGCTGAGCTTGGCCCACGTCTCAGGTCGGCTCTCGAGGTCGGTGTTGATCTTGCCGCGCCAGTAGTAGATCGCGTCGTACCCGCCCCACAAGATGCGGTTGTCGGCAGTCAGCCGGTAGTAGTGGAACTGGTTGGGGATGTCGCTGAGGCCCTGCCGGTTGCTCCACCCGATGTCGGCCAGTTGAGCATTCGACAACGGCTCGGTGACCATGCAGTAGTCGTACACCGGGGCCATGTAATGACCGATCCGCTTGAGCAACGGCTTGAACGCATTGGTCGCCAGCGCCACCTTGCCGGCGCGCACGCGCCCGAGCGGCGTGGTGATCAACACACCGACACCGTCCTTGTCGAGTGACGTGGCCTTGGTGTCTTCGTAGATCCGCACGCCGAGCGACATCGCCGCGCTCTTCAATCCCCACACCAGCCTGGCGGGGTCGACGATCGCAGCCCGGTCCTTGCGCCACAGGCCGCCCGTGTACGTCGCCGAGTTGACCTGGCTCTGCATCGCGGTGGCATCGAGCCACTCGACCTTCTGGCCGAGGGCGTGCAACTGCTGGTAGTCCTCGCGCAACTCGTCGACGTAGCTCGGCGAATGCGAGCTGGTG
>JANPOJ010000545.1:0-5449 GCA_031427935.1 Ilumatobacteraceae bacterium
GCGGCGACGGCCTCCTCGCGCGGCCGCTCGACGACGAGCAGCACGAGATCCGCGCGCCGGGAGGCGAGCAGCTCCTCGGCCTCGTCGAGGCCACTGACCTCGGCGAGCAGGCGATGGGGAGAACCCGCGCCGGCGACGGCCCGCCGCAGCCGGCTATTCAGAGCCTCTTGCCCTCGCACAGCGAGAACGCTCGCCATCGTGACCTCCACGGGGTTGGAAACAAGGTCCCTGCGACTCTCGCCCGTCTCACGGCACGTGCGCTGGTCTTGGCCAGTCGCGACGACGAGGGTCGCGAGATGTTTGAGAAGGCGCTTCGTCTGGCGACCGATGACGGATCAGCCTATGAAGTGGCATTGGCGTCGATGGGTATCGCTCGAATGAATCGCGACGACGCGGGCGTATGGTCTGCGCTCGCTCAGCTCAGAGAGCTCGGCGTGATTGCGGCGCCCCCAGGGTCCTAGTTGGCGACGCTGAAGTCGGCCGAGTAGACGATTCGGCCGCCGCCCACCAGCTGGACAATCGCAACCAGCCGGTGATTGCCGTTGCGTAGCCGGCGAGTGTCGAAGGGCACCGCCAACCCTCGCCGTGTGCCGAAGGCGTCGTAGGGCGCGGCAGCGTCAGATCCGATTGTCCTTCCGTCGAGCACGAACACGACCCTGCGCAGACCGGCGATGGCATCGCGCGCGCCGGCCAGGAACATGAACCGTTGGCCGGCCAGCGTGGAACCGGCGAGCGGTGTGGGGGCCGACCTGTTGGACGACGACGACACGGCGAGGCTGTGGGGCGTGGTGTCGGCAATGGTGAACGTGGCGTCGAGCACCACGGGCAGACCACTGCGCATCAGCACCGTCGCCGTGATGTGATGCGTGCCGAGGCTCAGCAGGTTCGACTCGAACGGGTTGGCGTTGAGTGCACAGCTGCGGCACGCGCGACGATTGGACGTACCGGCGAAGTCGAACGGTGCGGACCGGTCGACGGTGAACGGGCTGCCATCGAGCGAGAAGCTCACCTGCCCAACACCGACCAAACCCGCGGTGCCGACGTAGATGTACGCGCTGAGACCCGAGCGCAATGCAACGCCGTCGAGGGGGCGGCGGTTCGTCGTTCGCGTGGCGCTGTCCGCCACGAGCAAGGTGAGCCCCAACGACGGTGCCGTGACCGTGGTCGGCACGGTGACGGTTGGCGACTGGCTCTGTCCGTCGCTGACGGCGAAGGAGAACGAGTCGCTGCCGGCGAAGTTCGCCGCACTGGTGTAGGTGAACGTCGGCCCGGTGCCTGTGAGCGTTCCGTGGGCGGGCGACGTGACGATGACGAAGGTCAGTGTGTCGCCGTCGACGTCACTGCCCGACAACGTCACCGGTGTGGGCTGGCCCGAGATGGCCGACACCGACGCGGCGTTGGCCACCGGTGGGTCGTTGACTGCGGTCACGGTGATCGAGACGGTCGCCGGTGCCGATGTCGCCAGGCCATCGTTGACGGTGAACGTGAACGAGTCGGAACCGTTGAAGTTCGCAGCGGGGCTGTAGGTGCGACTGGCCCCGGAACCCGACAGCGTGCCATGGGTCGGCTGGCTGACGATCGCGAACGTCAAGGGATCGCCATCTACGTCGGTTCCCGACAACGTGACAGCGACAGGCGTGTCCTCGGCCGTCGTCACGGAAGCGGCGTCCGCCACGGGCGAGTCGTTCACTGGTGTGACCGCGATCGACACGGTCGCCGTGTTGGAGTCGACGGTGCCGTCGTTGATCTTGAACGTGAATGAATCAGCCCCGTTGAAGTTGACGGCCGCCGTGTAGGTGAGGTTTGGCGCCGTTCCCGAGAGCACGCCGTGCGCAGGTTGCGACACGACGATGAACGTCAGCACGTCGGCGACGTCGGGGTCGGTCCCTGTGAGAACGATCGCCGCCGCCGTGTCTTCCGCAGTGGTGACGGTCTGCGGGGTCGCAGTTGGCGCAGTGTTGGGCGAGGTGACCGTCAGACCAGCGGAACCTACCCTGCTCCAGTTGCCGGCCACGTCCAGGGCGCGAACCGACACGATGTACGAGCCGGGAGCAACGGAGGGCGGCACGACACCGGTCAACGTTCCGGCCGAGAGCGACAACCGTGTCGCGTTGGCGACACCAGGGTCGGCGCCGATCCACCACTCGCCACCGGCGAGGCCGGACAGTGCGTCGGACGTCGTCGCGGTGATCGCGCTGGTCTGATCGTTCGGTCGCGAGGCAGGATCGACCGTGACGACAGGATCGGCCGGCGCGGTGTGGTCGACCTTCACGGTCGACGAGACGGTCGTGATGAGTCCGGCGCGGTCTTTCGCCGTTCCCGTCAGTACCAGTGCCGCGCCTTCGTCGATGCCGGTCGATTGCGGAAGCGAGCACGTGGCGACTCCCGACACCGAGTCGGTGCAGGTGAACGTCGCAGTCACCGGCGAGTTGTTCCAACTTGCTGAGTTTGCCGCCGGCGCCACGGCGACGGTGATCTGCGGCGGTGTGGTGTCGATCTTCAGAGTCACCGTGGCGCTTCCGCCGTCGGACCCGGTCACGTCAATCACATGGGTCCCGTTGGTGAGGCCCGCTGGCGTGAAGGGAGCGAGGTACGCCAGCTTGGGGCCCCCGTCGATCGAGATGTCGTAGCTGGCCGAGCCGGAGATCGTGATCTCTGGTGGCGCCGAGAACCATCCCGAGGGAGGTGCAACTGGTGACATTGTGACGGTCGGGGCAGGAGGCGGTGGAGGCGTCGGCGCGAATCCCGGGCCCTTGTTGGCAGCCCACGACACGTTTCCGGCGCCGTCGACCACCTGCACGACAACTCGGATCCGTTCATTCGTGATGGCCGCCGGAACGGCGAGTGAACCGACGAACGAACCACCGCTGGAACCGAGATCGAGGCTTTGCCAATCTCCGCCGGCCTGGTACAAAGCCACCGCTCGATGGATGCCGGAGGCGTCGCTGGCACTGACCGAAACGTTGGCGAAAACATCGCCGACCGACCGCTGCAGCACGACCTCGCCAACCTTCGGCGCTACCCAGTCGGTGGACGCCGAGTAATACACGTCGCCGGCCATTCGGTTGTACAACACCTGGGTGCCTTGACCGCGGGGGTCGTTCGGGGCAGTGGACAGGAACTGGCCGGGGATCAGCACGAGCTTCTGGCGTTGGGCAACTCCGTCAGGACCCACCAGGCCTTGCGTGTCGCTGACCGTCGTGACACCGGCCAATCGAGTCGGGAAGGCAGCGACCGAGTTGACAGCCTCGGGCTCGCCCGCAGCGTTGTCGAGTGTCGGTCGGCTGAACGCGGCGTCGAAGTTGGTGAGCGTCTGACCCGTTCGCAGTACGCTGACCACGGCGCCGTGCGCCGGCAGCAGTGAGTTGCCGGCCGCTGCGGCAGTCACGTCGAGCTCGGAGCGGGGCTCGACCGGACGACTTGCTGTGATCTGCGGCAATTGCGGGCCCGCACCGGTGTCGGCTTCGAACCAGCCACCGACAGCGCCCGACTTGGGGGCGAACGTGAAGTCCTGGCTATATGGCGTCGACGACAGGCCGACGGTGCCGACAACCGGAGCCGTGGTCGCGTTCGGGGGGGTGGGCCGCACCGGGTGCTGAGTACCGACGGCGAACATCGGCAGGCCGTAGAGGATGGTGCTCGACAGCGCCTTCTCGTCGTAGGCGCCGTACAGGCCTTGACTGCCGAAGTACTGCTGCTTGGCATTGCGCAGGGCATCACCCAACGACACTGCGCCGTCGAGTTGGCCGGCGAACAGTGTCATCAAGCGCTCTTGCAACCCGATGCTGACCTGGTCGCCGTAGCCGTAGCCGGTCGTGGCGACGTACGCGGCGCCTCGGGCCGTCACGGCAGAGGCGAGGTCGAGTGACGACGCGCCGCCTCCAACGGTCGCATCCGAGACCGCCAGACCGCTATGGCAACCCATCGAGAAGACCAATCGCGCGCCGTCGGGCAGTGTGGCCGCCAGAGCCGCCGCCGTCACGACGTCGCCGCCGGCGCTCAGGATGCCGGTGTGGTCGGCATGAGCGAAGATCGCATCGACCGAGGGTGCCGGTGGCCCTGTGAGGTCGCGGACCAGTTCGGTACCGGTCCACGTCGTCTCGTGACCGGCCGGCGGCCCGGTGACCGACGCAGGAGCGCCGTTGGCGGTTGCCAACGAACTGGTCAAGGTGTCGCGCACCATCTGGGCGCCGTCTGCCATGAAGTCGTAGCCCGCCGCGTAGGCGCGGCTGGCATCGAGACGACCGGACGCAGCAGCGAAGGCATCGATCTGGGCGATGATCTGGCTGGGGGACTCGACGAGCCGACCGAGGGCCAGCTCGGGCACGTACAGCCGGCGGGTGGCCCAGTCGATCGGGTCGAGGTCACCGTAGGGATCGTCGCTGAGGAAGTGGCTCGTCTTCAGCGCGCCGAAGTACGGCCCGTTGGCGTCGAACTCGTTGGCGTAACCGGTTTCGTTGCCCACTCGGGTGGTGTCGTCGAGCCGGGCCATCGGCACCATGTCGTCGCCGCCGATGATCACGACGTTGGCCAATGTTGGATGGGCGGCCACACCAGGCAGCGCGCCGTTGCGGATTCCGACGACCAGTCGGGTGATCTCGTTGACGACCTTGTTGGCCTTGCCCGTGACACACGGGTTGGCGTTCCAAGCCGTGTAGGCGGACGCGACGGCAGCGTCGCCGTCTACCGGAATGACCACGCCCTTCACGTCGGTGCGTGATGCGAAGGCGGTGAGCGCGGCCATCACCGCGGTCGCTGCGGATGCACCGAACGTGTCACCGAGGCGCTGCTGGTTGACGACGATCACCGTTGCGAGGTCGGCCGGCAAGGTCGTGAGGTCGGGCATGGTGCCGGCAACACCGCCCGTGCGGGCGTAGGCCGCGCAGGCGGGCGTGATCGGTGGGTCGACTTGACGAACGCGCAACACATAGGGCAGGTTCGAGGTCGACGTGTTGTACGAGCTGACCTGCAACAGGTCGGGAGCGATGGCGTCGACCGACTCGAGATCGGTGTTCCGTGCCGCCGAGCGACCGACCACGGTGCGACCATCGATCACCGGCACGCCGGCATCGGTGTCGGGCTCTGGTGAATACCCCACGCCCGACACGTCGAGCGGATCCGGCTGCAATGGCGGGGCCGAGGGCGTCGCAGTGCGGGTGGCAACAGGCGACGGCGAGTTGCCGGGGCGATCCGTCGCCGGCCCATAGACGACCAGGTCGCCGTCGCCGGCGAGGTGGCTGAGGCGCACCCCGACCTGAGCGGACGGCGTGGAGTTGAAGCCGTACAGATCGACGTCGTTGGCGTGATCCACGTAGCCGAGGTACAGCACATCGCCGGTGACGGGCGACGCCGATGCCGGGTCAGCCGAGGCGTCGCCGGTATCGATCACGCCGACGATTCCTGCCGTGGTTGCGGTGCCGTTGGAGATCTCGACCTTGGCGACTGCCCG
>JANPOJ010000546.1:0-7820 GCA_031427935.1 Ilumatobacteraceae bacterium
GTCTCGCTGCAGCCGCAGTTGAAGATGTGGCGGCGGCCGTTCATCGGCGCCGAGTGGCTGTTCCTGCGCAAAGGCCCCGGCGCCTCGAACCACTTCGAAGCCGGCGGCTTCGCCCGCAGCAACGACGAGGTCGAATACCCAAACCTGATGTTCCACTTCCTGCCGATCGCCGTGCGCTACGACGGTTCGTCACCGTCAGGTGGGCACGGTTACCAGGTGCACATCGGGCCGATGTACTCCAACTCGCGCGGCTCGGTGCAGATCACCTCGACCGACCCGAAGGCCAAGCCGGCCTTGCGCTTCAACTACATCTCCACGCCGGAGGATCGGCGCGAGTGGGTCGAGGCCATCCGCATCACCCGGCGCATCTTGGAGCAGTCGGCGATGGAGCCGTTCAACGGCGGCGAAGTATCACCAGGCCCGAGTGTCGAGACCGACGAGCAGATCCTCGACTGGGTCCGCACCGATGGCGAGACAGCGCTGCACCCCTCGTGCACGTGCCGCATGGGTCGCGCCGACGACGACAGCGTGATCGACCCGTTGACGATGGCCGTGCACGGCGTCGAAGGAGTGCGAGTCGTCGACGCCTCGGCGATGCGCTACGTCACCAACGGCAACATCTACGCGCCGGTGATGATGATGGCCGAGAAGGCCGCCGACCTGATCCTCGGAAATACCCCACTGGCGCCCGAGCCAGTGGAGTACTTCCGAGCCAAGTAGCTCAGCCGAGCCAGGCGGCGACGACGTCGGGGTTAGCAGCAACCCATTCCTTGGCGGCGACATCGGCGGTCTTGCCGCCGCTGTCGACCATGGCGGCAATCGCGTTCTGCTGATCAGTGGTCAATTGGAACTTCGACAGGAAGTCGAAGGCCGCCTTGTTCTTGGTCTGCAACTTGGCGTTGGCTGCCTTGTACAACTCGTCGACCGGGTAGTCGCATGCGTACTTGCCGTCGGCGGCGGCAAGCGACGCCTTGCAGGCATCGGTGATGTCGGGGAGCTTCACCTGGGTCAGCTCGACCTGGCTCTGCAACCAGTGCGGCTGCCAGAACTGCAACAGCACCGGCTTCTTGTCGGCGATCGCCTGCTTGATCGCAGTGATCTCGGCGGCTTCCGAGCCGGCGACGATGAACTTGAACGGCAGGTTGAGGTTCTTGATGATCTGCTCGTCGTAGGTGACGTAGCTCGGGTCGCCCATCAGGAACTGGCCGTCGCTGCCAGACGCAGCGGTAGCGAACAGTTTCGCCGTATCGGGGTTCTTGAAGCCCTCCCACGTCGCCAACTCAGGATGATCCTTGATCACGAACGTCGGCACGTACCAGCCGATCTTGGCGTGTGGGCCGAGCACGCCGATGTCGACGACGCTCTTCTTCTGGGTGATGTAGGTGTCGAAGTCGGCCGTGTGGCCCGACGGCCAGATCTCGAGGTTGGCATCGAGATCACCGGAGTCGAGGCCGACCCATGCGGCGTTCTCGTCGAGCGGGACCAGATCCGTCTTGGTCCCCAACTTCGACTCGAGCACGACCTTGGCGACGTTGGCGTTGACCGCGGAACCGGTCCACGGGTTCACGGCCAGTTTGATGGCGGCCCCAGTGGTGGCACCTGCGGCCGCCGCGGTGCTGCCGCTCTTGGCTGTCGAATCATCGCCGCAGGCCGCAGCGACGAGCATGAACGCGACGCTGGCCGCGGCAAGTCGCGAGATCCTCTTGTTCGGCTTTCTCATTGCCTTCCCCCTTCACCGCTCCCTCTCGGAACGGGATCATTTGTGTTCGTCATCGTACCCGAAACGGTTTCCCCACGCCTGTGTCACGCGGTCCAAGAACACGGCCAACAACACGATGCTGACCCCGCCGGCGGCGCCGTCACCGAGCTTCAGGTTGGCCTTGGTCAGGCCGCTGACAACCTCGAGCCCAAGGCCTCCGCCGCCGATCAACCCGGCGATGATCACCGTGGCGAGCACCATCAGTATCACCTGGTTGATGCCGAGCATGATCGCCTTCAGCGCCAGCGGCAACTGCACCTTGAACAGTTCCTGACCGGGTGTCGCCCCGTACGAGATGGCCGCCTCACGAGGAGCTTCGGGCACTTCACGAAGACCGAGCGCAACGAGGCGGATGCCGGGCGGGATCGAGTACACGACGGCGGCGATGATTCCCGAAGTGGGACTGATGTTGAACAAGAACAGCACCGGTACGAGATAGACGAACTGCGGCAGCACCTGGGCCGTGTCGAGGATGGGTCGCAGCACCTTCTCCAGCCATGGCGAACGACCGGCCCAGATCCCGATCGGGATCGCCAGGGCCATGCTGACGACCACCGCGATCATGACCTGACTGAGCGTGTCCATCGCCAGGTCCCACTCGGCCATCGCCGCGATCCCGACGAAGCACAGCGCCGACGCGAGCGCCAGCCGCCAACCGCGCACCCACCAGCCGATCGCCGCGGCGACTGCAACGACCAGCCACCAGGCCGCCGATTGCAGCATCCCGCGGATCGGGAACAGCACGTCGCGGACGATGAAGTCGCTGATGGTCCCCGTACCGCCGACGAGCGGTACGCCGTGACGAAAGTGGTCGTTGATCCAGTTGATCACCGACGTAGCCCATCCACCGATGTCGAGGCGCCACGAAGGGAACACGGCGAGATCGAGCAGCTTGGCGAACAACGCTGCCCCGACAACGAGTACTGCAGCCGCGCTCCACAACCTGCGCCGGTTCGTCGCCCATGCCGGCAGGCCCCGAGCGTGGCCCACGTCCGCGGTGATGCGGTCGAGAGCGATCGCCACGAACACGATGCTGAACCCGGCGCGGAACCCAAGCGAGATGTCACCTTTCTGCAGCGCCTTGAGCACCTCGTTGCCGACGTCGTTGGTGCCGAGCAGCGAGGCGATCACCACGATGCCGAAGGCCATCATGATCACCTGGTTGAGCCCCAGCATCACCGTGCTGCGCGCCATCGGCAGCTGCACCTTGCGGAGAAGCTGCGGAGTCGTGGAGCCGTACGCCCTGCCGACCTCGGTCGTCACGACCGGCACCTGACGGATGCCCAGACTGGTCAATCGAACCGCCGGCGGCACCGCGTAGATCACGGTCGCCAGCACGGCCGGGGCGAACCCGATGCCGAAGAACGAGAGCAAGGGGATCAGGTAGACGTAGGCGGGCATCACCTGGGCGGTGTCGAGGATCGGCCGTAACACACGCTCGCCGTGATCCGACAGGCCCGACCAGATCCCGAGCGGGACCCCGATCAGCATCGAGATGATCACGGCGACGAGCATGATCGCCAGCGTGATCATCGTCTTGTCCCAGAACCCGAACAGGCCGATGCAGAACATCACCGCCGCGGCCGTCAAGGCCGTGCGCAAACCGGAGCGGATGAAGCCGACAGTGAACACCACGGCGACCACGCCGGTCCATCGCAGCCACCGCAGTACCGTGACCATCCGCTCGACGCCCCACTTCAAGGCGTCGCCGGCGGTCTTGGTGGCTCGCAGCGCCCAGTTCCTGCCGGTGTTCTGGGTGACCCAGTGGTACGCCGATTGGGCGTTCTTCTGGACGTGCAGATCGAGCCATGTCGGCACGTTCTGGCCACGGGTGACCTTGTAGATCACGACGAGCCCAGCCAACCCGGCAACGACCACCGCGACGATGCGAAAGCGGCTCGAACGCGCCGCCGTCGCCACCTGAGGTGCGACCGCGACTGCGGTCACTCCTCGACTCCGGCGATCAGCGCCAGCACATGGACGCGATCGACGCAACCGACGCCGCGGCCCGAATCGTCGACGACCTGTACGGGCAGGTCCGACGTGGCCACCAGCTTGACGATGTCGCGCACTTTGGTGCCGACCGTGACGGTGCCGGCAAAGGCGGACTCATGGATGTCGCGCATCACGTGCTCGACGGGCACGACGAACGACCGTGGCACGTCGCGCACGAAGTTCTCGACGTACGCGTCGGCCGGCTCGACCACCACGGTTTCCGGCGTGCCGACCTGCACGAACCGTCCGTCGCGCATGATCGCGATGCGGTCGCCGAGGCGCAGCGCCTCGGACAAGTCGTGGGTGATGAACACCATCGTCTTGTTGACCTCGCGACGCAGCCGGACGATCTCGTCTTGCATGTCGCGGCGGATCAGCGGATCGAGCGCAGAGAACGGCTCGTCGAACAGCAAGATGTCGGCGTCGGTGGCCAGCGCACGGGCCAGCCCGACACGCTGCTGCTGGCCGCCGCTCAACTGGTGCGGCCGGTACGTCCCCATCCCCGACAACCCGACCAGTTCGAGCGCCTGCTCGGCGTGCCTGCGGCGCTCGACCTTGTCGACGCCGCGCACCTCCAACCCGAAGGCGACGTTGTCGGTGAGCGTGCGATGAGGCATCAGGCCGAAGTGTTGGAACACCATCGAGACCATGTTGCGCCGCACGTCGAGCAGCTTTTCCTTACCCGCTTTCGTGACGTCGACATCACCGATCATCACCGTGCCCGCGGTGGGCTCGATGAGCCGCGTGAGGCAACGGATCAGCGTTGACTTCCCGCTGCCCGAGAGACCCATGACGACGAACACCTCGCCGGGGATGACATCCATGTCGATGTCACGCATCGCCACGACGTTGCCCGTCTGGTTCTGCAATTGTTTGCGCGGCAGATCGGCTAGTTCCGACCCCACGATTCGTTCAGGCTTCGGCCCGTAGACCTTCCAGAGACCGCGCACCGAGATCGACGAGTTGGTTTCCCCCACGGCGCCGATGCTAGTCATACGCTCGCGCTCCACTGAGCGCCAGAGGGGAAGGCGCGAGCGCGTGACGGAACAACCATCTTCTGCTCGTGCGGTCATCATCGGCGGAGGCATCGTCGGATGCTCGACCGCCTATCACCTGGCCAAGTTGGGGTGGACCGACACGGTGCTGATCGAGCGGCACAAGCTGACGTCGGGGTCCACGTTCCATGCCGCCGGTCTGGTCGGCCAGTTACGCAGCAGCGCCAACATCACCCAACTGCTGGGGTACTCGGTCGATCTCTACAAGCGGCTCGAAGACGAGACCGGTCAGGCCACCGGGTGGAAGATGAACGGTGGGCTGCGCCTGGCGTGCAACGCCGAACGGTGGAACGAGGTGAAGCGGCAGGCGACCACGGCCAAGTCGTTCGGCCTCGAGATGCACCTCCTCTCGGCGAAGGAGGCCCAGGACCTGTGGCCGCTGATGACGGTCGACGACGTGGTCGGCGCGGCATTCCTGCCGACCGACGGCCAGGCCAACCCGACCGATATCACGATGGCGCTGGCCAAGGGCGCCCGGCAGGCCGGGGCGACGATCTGCGAAGACACCGACGTGCTCGAGATCGAGGTGATCGACGGCGTCATCAAGGCCGTCATCACGTCGCAGGGTCGCATCGAATGCAGCGTGGTGGTGTGCTGCGCCGGACAGTGGACGCGAGTCCTGGCCGCCACCGTCGGGGTCAACGTGCCGCTGGTGTCGGTGCAACATCAATACGTCATCACCACGCCGTTCGACCCAGTCGTGCCCCGCGATCTACCCACCTTGCGCGACCCGGATCGACTGACGTACTACAAGGAGGAGGTCGGCGGGTTGGTGATGGGCGGCTACGAGCCGAACCCGATCCCGTGGGCCACCGATGGGATCCCGCACGAGTTCAACTTCAAGCTCCTCGACGCCGACTTCGATCACTTCGCTCCGACGATGGAGCTGGCAATGGGGCGCGTGCCCGCCCTGCAGACCGCCGGCATCAACGAGTTGATCAACGGCCCGGAGAGCTTCACGCCCGACGGCAACTTCATCCTCGGAGAGGCACCGGAGCTGAAGAACTTCTTCGTCGGTGCCGGGTTCAACGCCTTCGGGATCGCGGCAGGCGGCGGCGCCGGCATGGCGCTGGCCGAGTGGGTGCATCGCGGCGTAGCGCCATACGACTTGTGGGTGGTCGACATCCGCCGGTTCGGGCGGCCGCACCAGGACACCGATTGGGTGCGCATGCGCACGCTGGAGGCCTACGGCAAGCACTACACGATGGCCTGGCCGTACGAGGAGCACAACAGCGGGCGGCCGTGTCGCAGGTCACCGTTGTACTCGCAGTTGCTCGACGCGGGTGCGTGCTTCGGCGAGAAGCTCGGCTGGGAGCGACCGAACTGGTTCGCGTCAGTGGCGAACGGCGAGGTGGCGCACGACGAGTACAGCTACGAACGACAGAACTGGTTCGATGCCGTCGGACGCGAACATCAGGCCGCTCGCGAAGCGGCCGTGTTGATCGATCAAACATCGTTCGCCAAGTTCGCGTTGAAGGGGCCCGAAGCGTTGGCTGCGATGAACTGGATCTGCGCCAACAACGTCGACAAGCCGGTCGGCTCGCTGACGTACACACAGATGCTCGACGACTCGGGCGGGATTCAATGCGACCTGACCGTGTGCCGCGTGGCCACCGACGAGTTCTACATCGTCACCGGAACCGGCTTCGCGACCCATGACTTCGACTGGATCCAACGATCGATACCGGCGGGGATGAACGCGCAACTGTTCGACATCACGTCGGCCAACACGGTGCTGTCGTTGATGGGGCCGAACTCGCGCGACATCCTGCGGGAGGTCACTGCCGCCGACCTCTCCAACGATGCATTCCCGTTCGGCACGCAACAGATCATCGGCATCGCCGGCTGCCCGGTGCGTGCCCTGCGGGTGACGTACGTCGGCGAGTTGGGGTGGGAGTTGCACCTGCCTGTCGAATACGCGACCACCGTGTTCGAGGTGCTGACACACGCCGGCACGGCACACGGCCTGACCAACGCCGGCTACCGGGCGATCGAGAGCTGCCGCATGGAGAAGGGCTACCGGGCGTGGGGCAGCGACATCGGGCCTGATCACACGCCCATCGAGGCCGGCCTCGGCTGGGCGGTGAAGCTGCGCAGCGGAGTCGAGTTCCGCGGTCGGGCCGCAGTCGCTGCACAACGCGCCGATGGCGTGCGCAAGATGCTGGCCGGGTTCACGTGCGACCCCGATGTGGTGCTGCTCGGGCGCGAGACCATCTACCGCGATGGTGAACGCGTCGGCTGGCTGACCAGTGGCGGGAACGGCTACACGATCGGTCGCTCGATCGGCTACGGCTACGTACGCAACGCCGCTGGCGTCACGGCTGACTACGTGACCGGTGCCCGCTACGAGCTGGAGGTCGGCGGCCAACGTGTGGCCGCCGAAGTCTCGCTGCAGCCCTTCTACGACCCGACCAACGCCCGGGTGAAGGCCTGACGCTACGCGCCTGCCGGGAAGGCGACTTCGAGCAGTTCGAGGTCGTCGCTGCGATCCGCCAGGACGAACGCATCGTTCGCCGGCATCGTGAAGCTGTCGCCGGGCCGCAGTCGTTCGTCCGACTCGCCGGCGCGACGCAACGTGGTGGCGCCTTCGAGCACGAACAGGAACAGGAGCTCGCCCTGATGAGCTCGCGGCGACGCGGCGTCGTGTAAGTCGGGTGTCGTGCGTAACACGCTGGCCTCGGCAAGCCCATCGGTGGCTTCGGTGAAACCGAAACGGCGGCGAAGGAAGCCGTCAGTCGTTTCGGTCGACGTGGCATCGTCGGCGCGGTGGAGCACGAACCGCTGCCCGCCGTAGTCGCGCTCCGGAATGTCGGCGCCAGTGGGCAGCGTCATCTCGGCATCGGCGAAGGTCTCGTGAAGCGCCGGGCAGGTGATCTCGACGACCTCCAGGCCTTCCGAGCTCTCCAACACGCGATGCCGGATGCGTGGCGGCTGCAGCACGCAGTCTCCGGCGCGCAAGACGAATGGTTCACCTTGGTCCTCGTAGACGAGGCGCACCCAACCTCGGTAGC
>JANPOJ010000547.1:0-5399 GCA_031427935.1 Ilumatobacteraceae bacterium
AAGGAACTTTATTACATGCCTTTTGATAAAAAGAGGGACTTGCGATTCATTTCTGCTGAAGCTCTTCTTGTTGTTCTCTGTCCAGTGAAGTGCCAGCATCCCGAGGATCAGCGGTTGGCTATTCACGATGTCGATCTCGTACAACGACCGCCAGTTGACGAACGTGTCATCGCTCTTGTTGCTCATGACGACGCCGTAGTAGCCGGCACCGGGCTCGATGCTGACGAAGTCGATCTCGTAGTGGCGCCGCTTGAGGTAGGCGGTGACCGCGTGGCACGCCTCGTGGATCGCGATCGCGTGGCGCTCGCGCTCCACGAACTCAACCTGCTCGTGCTCGCCAACGCGACGCAGGTAGCGGGCCTGCAACACGTCGGCCCACGTGACCACGTCGCGCCCTTCGCGCAGGGCCACCAGCACCGCCTCGTTGACGAGGTCCTTGATGCTGGCGCCGGTTGCACCCGGGGTCATCGTCGACAGACGCTCGATCTCCGGTGTGCCGACCGTGTGGCGAATCTTGTCGAAGTATCCCTGGAACGTGCGTGCCCGCCCGTCCTTCATCGGGTAGCCGACCTTGTACATGCGGTCGATTCGACCGGGCCGCAGCAAGGCCGCGTCGAGCGCGTTCGGCAGGTTGGTCGCGAACATGTGCAGGATGCGATACCGGGGCGGCGGCTTCGGCTTGATGGTCAGGAAGCTGCGGAAGCGCCGCGAGAAGAAGCCGCGTGGCTTGTTCAGCCCGTTCATCTCGGTCAGCAGCGCCTGCAGCGTGCCGGCGCCACCCCCGCCGCCCATCATGCCGCCCATGATGATGCCGTCACGCCACGAATGCGTCTTGGTCGGTGTGGCCGGTCCTGCCACCGCATGCTGCTGTTGCAGCCAGCCCGTGATCTCGCGCTGGCCGTGCGGGCTGAGCCACTTGGCCGACTCGTACTGCTCGATCGTCGCCTTCTCGTCGAAGCCGCCGCCGGTCGAGCCACCTCGACTGCCCAACACGTCGGCCTCGTCGAAGAAGACCACGACACCGCCGTACCGCAGCGCCAGTTTGCGCAGCTTCCGATACAGGTGCTTGATCTTCATCGGAGCAACACCGATGAAGGTCTGCACGAACGCTGAGGGGTCGACGAACACATACGGCTTACCGGTCTCACCTGCGGAGGCCTCGGCCATCAGCGTCTTGCCGGTGCCGGGAGGGCCCCACAGCAAGATGCCGCCCGGCACGTAGCCGCCGCGATCTTCGATCTCCTTCGGACGCTCCAGGAAGTCGAGGTTCTCCTTCACACGGCGAACGACGTGATCCTGACCCCAGATGTCACTGAAACGAGTCTTGATCTCGCCGGGCTTGAAGGTCTCGACACCGCCGATGAAGAAGATGCCGAAGAAGAACACGATGTAGACCAGGCCACCCAGCGTGCTGAGGGCGATCGTCAACCCGACCGGCAGACCGAGTGCGGGGTTGATGAAGATGTTGCGGAAGATTCGAGCCGGCGCCTCGGCCAGCGCCTGCAGCAGGTTGACCCCCCACATCCACGAAAAGGTCGTGCCGACGATCGCCAGGAAGATCAGTCGCTTGACGAGCTTCGACACACGGAATCGGGTGTACGGCTTCATCCGGCTCATCAGCGACTCCCAGCCGCCGAACACCTTCTTCTGCCAGAACTGGTGCCAACGCTTGGAGTGCTCGGAGACCAGGTTGTGGATCTGGCGAACGACCTCGAGGCCGGCGAGGATCAGTACCCACCACTTGGCGTGCAGCTGATCCCGAAACGCGTCACCCCACGACATCAGCGGGATGTCGGTCTTTTGTTGTGATGTCACCAGACCTAAGAAGACGGCGAGCAACACGAAGACCTTGAGCCGGTCCATGAAGAACATCTTGCGACGCACCGGTGGGTCGCGCTCATCGATGACGGGCTGGTGCACCGACACATCGATCGGCGAGAGGGCAGAACCGTTCGTGCTCATCATCCGATCCTCCAGGAATTTACGATCTTGTCGATTTCGGCGGCCGACTTGTCGTAGCAGGCCGGGCTACAGACAACCTCGAGGGCGTAGAGACGCGATTGCGATGGATTGAAGAAGGTCGACAGGTTGATCGTGAGCACCCAGTCGCTGGTCTTGTCGCTGCGCACCCGGTAGACCACGTGCGAGCCACTGACCTTGGCGTTGGTCGGCTTGGCGTTGAAGTCGATCACTTCCGACAGGCCGTCGTCCTCGGCTGCCGGCAGGAGTGGGTCGAACGACACCAGGCCGACGACACGCCGCGCCATCGACGCGGAGAGCTGTTGGTTGAATGCGCCGGTGGTCTCGTAGACCGTCATCGTGGCGAACGGCGAGTTGGCCGTCAGATCCGACTGCTGGACCGCATCCGTCTGCGTCGTGATGACCGTCTTGGACAGCACCTTGGCGTCGCTGGTGGCCGACAGCACGGGATCCTTCAGCGTGTCCGACAGCTTCACGTCGTGCCAGGAGTTCGGCACGCGAAGGTAGACCTTCTCGTCACGGTTGGCCAGGAAGCGATGGCCGGATGACCCACAAGCCGTCAGGACCAAGAGCGCCGCCACAGCCGAGCCCCAGCGCCGTCGGTTGCAAACGATCTGCAAAGTCTCCCTCATTCCCCATTGGATGCACAACCGTTCGGAGGCCTCAATGGGCCGTATTGCCCACTATTTTGTCGCGGCAGGCGTCGCAGATGGCGTCAGGGCGCACCATGGAACAATTCGTAACCTTGCCGAACATCGACGAGGTGATGCACGAGGTCGTGCAGGACGTATCGGCCAAACGAGTCGATGGTGAACGTCGACCCGTCGCTGCGCAGCCCAGGGCGCTGCCACTGGCCGGCCCGCACCGTGTCGTACATGTTGGCCAGCGTTGCCGCCACGGTCGTCAACTCGTCGTTGACCTGCCCCGGATCCTGCAAGTCGTAGCGCTGGGCGACAGCGGCCTCGTCCTGGTCCCAGTTGGCGAAGCGGGGATCGTCTTCGGCCAGCATCCGCCCCAGGCGATAGGACCCCATGCGGTACACATCGCGCACATGGCACGCGTATTCGAGCGCCGACCAGGTGTCCTCCTGCGGCCGAACACCGGCCTTCGGGTCGGCCAGGAACCCCGGCCACGGCGCAGCGGCATCGCGCAACCGGCCGGCGATCTCCTCCGCTGCGAACGCACGGGTGTCGAACCCGCACTCCTCGCATTCGCGCTCGAGCACCCACGTCCAACTCTTGGTCTCCGGTTCGATCGTCATGCGCCAAACGTATTCGACATGGCCTCCGGCCGACACGCGAAATGCTGAGCGATCACAGCTCGTGTTCGGCGAGCTCGCGGAACTCGTCGGGCACCGAGGCATTCGTCGACAACACGACGCCCGCATAGCCGACGGCCGAGCGGCCGAACCGTCGGCGAACAGCGTCGACGGAGTGGTCGACGGCCCATCGCGCCGCCCCGATGCGTGACCCCGGTCGGGCAGCTTCGTCGGGCAGGATCGGCAGCTCGAGCTGCAGCACCGGCTGGTCGACCAGGTTGGAGACCGAGATCGCCAGCAGCGAGATCTGGTACTGGTCGGGGTGATCGGCCAGCGCCTTGTAGACCAGCTGTTCGGCCAGCTCGGTCAACGTCAGGGTGGTCGAGATCGGGTGTGGCCCGGTGTGCGATCGGGTGACGGCGCGCATGCTGGCGAATCGCACGCGAACGGTCACGGTGCGACCGGCACGGTGCTTGGCGCGCAGCCGGCCCGCCACCCGATCGGCGAGATGGCCGAGCACCGAGCGCACGAGATCCGGCGACACGTCGCAGCGCCCGAATGCCGACTGCGCCCCGACTGAGCCGGCACGACCCTGGGATTGCACCCGCCGGTGGTCGTTGTTGGCGGCCAGCGCGCTGACCTTGCCACCGAGGGCTCGGCCCAACAGCGACTCGAGGGCGCCATCGGGTGATGCAGCCAGCTGCCCGATTGTGTGGATGCCACGGTCTGCCAGGTGCTGGCGAGTGACCGGGCCGATCCCCCACACCAGCCCGACCGGCAGCGGGTCGAGGAACGCTCGCTCGTCGGTCGGCTGCACGACGACCAGACCGTCGGGCTTGGCCACCTGCGACGCAATCTTCGCCAAGTGCTTGGTGCGTGCAGCGCCCACCGAGATGGGCAATCCGATCTCGGTGCGTACCCGCCGCCGCAACGCCTCGCCGATCACCTCGGGCGGCCCGAACAGGTGCACGGATCCCGACACATCGAGAAAGGCTTCATCGATCGAGATCCGCTGCACCAGCGGCGTGAAGTCGCCGAGCACCACCATCACCCGGTCGGCCAGCCGCTGGTACTCCGAGAAGTGGCCGTGCACGAAGGTCAGGTCGGGGCACAGGCGCTTCGCCCTCCACCCCGACATGCCGCCCTGCACGCCGAACTTCTTGGCCTCATACGACGCGGCCAGCACCACACCGCCCCCGACGGCGATCGGGCGGCCGAGCAACGACGGGTCGAGCAGCTGCTCGACCGACGCGTAGAACGCGTCGAGATCGGCGTGAAGGATGGTGGCACCAGCAGGCACGACCGCATCCTAGTCGAACACCTGTTCGCTCTGTCCAGTGTGCGATGCAACGTGCGTGAACGAATGCCGCTACACGCTCGAGCGCGGCCGCCGCCCAGATCCATTCGACCCAGCCCGACGATCGCGAAGTGCGCACTTTGGGTGGGCACAGGTGTCAGCGAAAGTGCGCACTTCGGCTCTGACGGCAGCGGGCGACGAGACGTCCACATGGCGAACGTTAGACAGTCGGCAAGCTCGAACGTCGACAGATCAGACGCGCTTCATCCCCGCAACGCGACCAGTTCGGCGACGACCCGTTTGGTGCTGACTGGTCGGCTGGTACCGAGCGATGGAGCGAACACGCTGATGCGCAGTTCCTCCAGCATCCAACCGAGATCGACCACCTTCTGGCCGACGTCGCCAGGCGGCAACGACTCGAGCAACGACGAGTACTCGCGTTCAACCTTGCCGACCTCCGACAACTTGTGGAGGTCCTTCGCAGGGTTCTCGGGCAGCTTGTCGAGCCGCCGTTTGATGCCGGTGACATAGCGCAACACGTCGGCGAGGCGGTGCTCGCCGTGGGCGATGACGAACCGGTCGCGAACCAGCCTGGCCACGTGTCGCCGCACGTCCGCAACGTTCGGCGCGACGGAAGCGCTGATCAGCTTGGACAAGTGCTCCTCGATGTCGGCCGCGACGGCGATGATCTCGGCCGCGGTGCGCAAGGCGATCGCCGATCGCAACGGCAGTTGTCGACGGGCAGTGGCAACCAGCGCGTCGAACTCGGCAGTGGTCCACACCTCGCCGCGTTCGGCGACCAACCGTTCGGCGACCGCGGCGACGCAATCGGCGGCGATGGCATTGGCGGTCTGTGGCGCGAAG
>JANPOJ010000548.1:0-9242 GCA_031427935.1 Ilumatobacteraceae bacterium
GCGTCGGCAGGTTTTGCCACGGTCGTGTTCTCGGCAGCGATCAAGGGTGTGCCCGAGTCGTTGATCGAGGCCGCCAAGGTCGACGGCGCCACCGACAAGCAGGCCTTCTACAAAGTCACACTGCCCTACATTCGAGCCACCATCGTGACGGTGGCGACCACCACGACGATCGCGGGCCTCAAGGCGTTCGACATCGTCGTCGCCACCACCGGTGGGAACTTCGGAACCAGCACCATCGCGAACGACTTTTTCAGGATCTACTTCGTGCAAGGGCGCGAGGGTTTCGGCTCGGCGTTAGCGGTGCTGATCTTCGTACTGGTCGTACCCGTGGTCGTGATCAACCGCCGTACGCAGCGGCGAGCAGAGGAGTTGATGGGCGCATGAGCACCGAAGCCCTTAAGTTGCAGGCCGACACGGCCACAACGACCGACAAGGCTCCGACGTACAGGGAGCCGATCGGGAGATCGGTCAGCGCCACGTTGGCCAGTCGCACAGGGCGATACCTGGTCTTCGCCCTTGTCATACTGTGGACGGTGCCCACGTTCGGTACCTTCGTATCTTCGTTTCGTAGCGAGAAGGCGGTCAAGACCACCGGCTGGTGGACGTTCTTCGTGCATCCGAGCTTCACTCTCGGCAACTACACCAGGGTGCTGTCGTCGGCACCGGGTGAAGACAACATGGGCCACTACTTCCTCAACTCGATCAAGATCACGCTCCCGGCGACGGTGCTGTCGGTCGGGATCGCCCTGGTCGCCGCCTACGCCTTCTCATGGATGGTCTTCAAGGGACGCGACTGGCTCTTCGTCGGTGTCGTGAGCTTGTTGATGGTCCCCCTGCAGATGGCATTGATCCCACTGCTGCGGTTGTTCACCGGTGGTGCCCACATCGGCACTGTGACCATCTTCCCCGACCTAGGCCTCGCCAACACCGTGCCTGCCGTGTGGATCGCCCACGTCTGCTTCGGGTTGCCGTTCTGCATCTTCATCCTCAAGAACTTCGTCGCCTCGTTGCCCAAAGAAGTGATCGAAGCAGCCCGCGTCGACGGTGCCGGGCACATCACGGTGTTCGCCAAGCTCGTCGTACCGCTCTCCGTTCCGGCGATCGCATCACTTTGCATCTTCCAATTCATGTGGATCTGGAACGACTACCTCGTCGGAAAGGTCTACGGCGGCGCTGGACAGAACGTGCCGGTCACGGCCAAGCTGGCCGAGGTCACGGGCACACGTGGCCAGTCGTGGCACCTGCTGACCGCATCGGGAATGATCTCGATGGTCCTTCCGCTCTGCGTGTTCTTCGCGCTCCAGCGCTACTTCGTTCGCGGCCTGCTGGCCGGCGCTGTCAAGGGCTGAGACGCCCGACAGCGACATGACCACAGACATCGACGAACTCGTCGACTCACTGACGCTCGACGAACAGGTCGCGCTGCTCGCCGGCGCCGACTTCTGACACACCGTCGCCATCGACCGCGTCGGCATTCCGCCCATGCGGGTCAGCGATGGTCCGTCGGGCGCGCGGGGCACGCAGTTCGAAGGTGGCCCGGCGTCGGTCAACGTGCCGTGTGGTTCGTCGACGGGTTGGTGGTGAGCGACTGGTTCGGCCTGCACTCCACCGCCGAAGGCGTCATCGCCGGGCTCGACTTGGAGATGCCCGGCCCGAACGCTGCACCGCGGGCAGCAACTGCTCGATGCCGTCGCCGCGGGCAAGGCATCGGCCGAGGATGCGCGACGCGCGGCGCGCAACGTGCTGTCGTTGATGCGTCGCCTCGGTGTGTTCGACGACGGCGAGCCAGGACCGGAGCTGACGCGCGACGTGCCCGCCGACCGGGCACTGGTTCGCCGCGCCGGGGCTGAAGCCATGGTGGTGCTGCGCAACCAGCCGGCCGGTGGAACGACGGCACTGCCCACCCCGGCGTTCGAGCACCACCCTGGTCGCAATGGCGTGGCCAACTACCTCGAGGCCCGCCTGATCGGCTACCGGTGGTACGACACGGTGGGGCGTCAGCCGCTGTTCCCGTTCGGCTTCGGTCTCGGCTATGCCGACGTCACCATCACCGCAGCGCGGGCCTCCGGCGATGCCACGCAACCGACATCGGTCGACGTCGAACTGGCCAACGGATCAGACCGAGACGGCATGCAGGTCGTGCAGGTCTACGCGGCGCACACGGGTGGCCACCCGGCATCGGTCGAACGGCGCGGCGACGAGCCCGCGCAACAGCTGATCGGGTTCGCCAAGGTCGGGGTGCCTGCGCACGGCACGGCCACCGTCACGGTGCAACTCAACCCGCGCGCCATGCATACCTGGAGCATCGGTGATCACGATTGGGTCCGTGCCCCCGGCCCGTTCGAACTGCGCATCGGCACCTCGTCACGCGACATCGCCGCCAGCATCCCCGTCGGCTGACCAACCGGCACCCGCCTTGACCCGTGGAACGAGTGGAACGTGGCGGTCTCATCGCGTCAGGCGACGAGGCCCTGGTTGACGCTCAGTGGGCGGGCGACAACCACATGCAGGTATCCGATGGCAGATGCAGCGCGGACGCATCGGGCTGAGTGGCCAGGATCACGCTGCGATCGGCAACCAGTTGGGCGGGCAGTTCCAGTGCGTCAGCACCGAAGTTGGTCACGATCAACACGCCGTCGCGCTCGAACGCCAGGCACTCGGGGAGGTCGACCGCGACCCACGTCAGGCTGCCGGTCAGCAGCGGGCGGTGGGCCAACAGCGTCTTGTACCAGGCCAACATGGAGTGTGGGTCGGCTGCCTCACGCTCGGCTGAGTGCTCGCCCCAAGTCGGCGGCTGCGGCAGCCACGGCGGGGCGGTGCCCGCCGGCGAGAACCCGAACGACGTCGTTGGATCGCTGGTCCACGGCAGCGGAACGCGGCACCCGTCGCGACCGAGCTCGTGGCCGTCAGAGCGGATGAACAGCGGATCCTCACGTGCTTCGGCGGGCATGTCGAGGTATTCCTCGAGACCCATCTCCTCTCCTTGGAACAGGTACAGCGCACCGGGTAGCGCTGCGGTCAAGGTGATCGCGGCACGGGCCCGCCGGCGACCGAGATCGAGATCGATCGGCGCGTCGACATACACCAGGTTGTTGCCCGTCCACGCCTCCGGATCGTTGGCGTTGAGCCGACCGAGACGGGTGACGATGCGTTGGGTGTCGTGGTTGTTCTGCGTCCATGCCGGCGCGCCCCCGACGGGCGCGAGCATGTCGAGCGAGCCGGCGATGGCATCGCGCATCGGCTTGGCTTGCCAAGTGATCAGCATCAGGTCGAAGGCGAACGACTGGTGGAACTCGTCGCCCTGCATGTACTTCATCAGTTCCTCGGGTGCGCCATACGACTCGCTGATCGTCACCAAGTGCCGGCCGGGGTGGGTGCGCTCGTACTCGTCGATCAGCCTCCGCCACCGCTTCCACACGTCGTGCGCCGACGGATAGAAGTGTCCGTGGATGTTGTAGCGCCATTGCTGGCCGTCGGTCAGCCCAGGCGGCGCGGGCGGGGAATCGGGCATGTCGGGATGCTTGCCGAGCACCGGCACGGCATCGACGCGGATGCCCTCCACGCCGCGGTCGAACCAGAAGGTCAGCATGCGATCGAAGTAGTCGATCACGTCTTGGTTGTACCAGTTGAAGTCGGGCTGACCGGGCGTGAACGTGTGCTCGTACCACTGGCCCGGAGTGCCGTCGGCCTCAGTGACTCGTGTCCACGCCGGCCCGCCGAAGATGGCTCTCCAGTTGTTGGGCGGCTCGTCGCCGTTGGGACCCTGGCCATCCTTGAACCAGTAGCGCGCTCGTTCGGGTGAGCCGGGGCCCGCCCGCAACGCGGCCTGGAACCAGGCATGGTCGGAGCTGCAATGATTGGGGACGACGTCGAGCATGATGCGGATGCCGCGCTGCTTCGCTTCCGCCAAGGTGCGGTCGAAGTCGTCGAGGGTTCCGTACTTCGGCTCGATGTCGAAGTAGTCGGCGACGTCGTAACCGTGATCGGCCTGCGGGGATGGGAAGCACGGCGACAACCAGATGGCGTCGACGCCCAGGTCGCGCAGGTAGTCGAGGTGGCTGCGGATCCCCTCGAAGTCGCCGATGCCGTCACCATTGCTGTCGGCGAACGATCGGGGATAGAGCTGGTAGACCACGGCGTCCTGCCACCACAGCCTCGTGCCCGTGTCGTGTGTGCCCGTCTCGGTCATCGTGTTCCCTTTCGTTTCACTGCTGCGGTGGTCGCTCGAATGACCAGCTCCAGCTCCAGCATCTCGGTGTTCGGCTGCCGATTTCGCATCGACAGCGCTTCGAGCACGAGATCGGCACCTCGCTCGCCTGAGTAGGTCAGTGGCTGGCGAACCGTCGACAACCCCATCAGCCCGGCGAGATCGATGTCGTCGTAGCCGACCACGGACAGCTCGTCTGGGACGCTGATCCCCAATTGCGTCGCGGCTTCCAGGCAGCCGACGGCTTGCACGTCGGAGGCCGCGACGATCGCCGTCGGCCGGTCGGGCAACGACAGCAACTCGGTCGCCATCTGCCTGGCGGCCGAATGCAGGTACGCCCCGTAGCGCACGAGGGACGCCGGTACATGCAGACCAGCCTCGGCCATGGTCGAACGGAAGCCCTCCTCGCGGCGGGCCCCGGCCAGGAACCCGAAGGCGTTGTGCGGCGGCTCGCTGACGAACGCAATTCGCTTGTGGCCGAGCGAGATGAGGTGCTTGGTCGCCAGTGCACCGCCGGCCCGATCGTCGATGCACACGCTGGGCAGCCCGGGGTACGACGTGTCGACGAGCACGGTGGGAAATCGGGCGTTGACCAAGCGATCACCCTCGTCACCGACCAGTGGGAGGGAGATCACGATCAGCCCGTCGAAGATCATGCTCCGTGGAAGTTCCACCAATTTGGCCCGCGCTTGGGCGGGCGACTCGACGTTGTGCAGCACGACCTCGCAACCGTGCGGTGCCAGTCGCGAGACGATGCCGCGGATGCGTTGGAACGCCGACTGCTCGTCGAAGAACGGGACCAGGACGGCCACGAGTCGACCGCCCCTTCCCTGTTCAGAGGGAGATTTTCGAGGACGACGGTAGCCGAGCTCCTCGGCAGAGGCTTGCACTTTGATGCGCGTCGCATCGCTGACCTTGGTGCTGCCGCTCATCACGCGCGACACGGTGCCGATGCCGACACCGGCGTGTTTGGCGACTTCAGCCATGGTGGCCATTGTGGAAACACTACTCGCTTGTTCCACTCCCGTCGCCGACGTAGCGCACGTCGGGCCAGCGCTCTTCGTTGCCCGCGCCATCGGTGAACTCGACCGCCGTGAAACCGTGGCGTTCGTAGAACCGACGGGCCTTGGCGTTGGTCTCGAATGCCCACAGCTGCAGGGCGCCCGGCTGACGTTGGCGAGCGAGCACCATGAATCGATCGCCGAGACCGCGACCCATCCACGACGGATCGATGTAGAGGTGATGCAACCAACCCGGGGCCAGCATCATCTGGCCGACCACGACACCGTCGAGGTCGGCGACCCACCCATCCATGGTGGGGATGGCGACTTCGCTCATCCAGGTGGCGATCTCCGCTTCGGCGTGGGGTTCGGGCACCTCGGGGAGCCCGAACGCCTTGGAGCGCGTGTAGACGTGGGCGCATGCAACAGCGTCGGCGACAGTTGCGGGGCGCAGCGTCGGCTGTCCCGGTTGTCCCGGCGTTCCCGGTTGGAGGGCGCGCAGCACTCCCTCCAACCCCGGCTCGGCAATGGCGATCGCCTCCGCCCAGGTGAACCAGCGGACCTCCGGGCTCTCACCCTCCGGCGGCGAAGGCGCCATCGACGGGGCAGTGAGGTGGTAGCGGAGGTCGAGATGGGTGTGGCCGCGCGGCCCGGGATGCACGGCGACGGGGATGAGTGCGGACGGGTCGGCACCCGCTACCACCGGCAGGCCGGTCTCTTCTCGTGTCTCGCGCTGCGCCGCTTCCCACGGTTGCTCGCCGGCATCGATGTGGCCGCCCGGCTGCAGCCAGATCGACAGGCGTTTGTGGAGATGCAGCACGACGCCGGCATCACCGGTGACGATGGCCGAGGCCGTGATGTGGGTCGGCGATGCCTGCTCGTCGAACGGATGGTCCAAGGTGTCGAGCGCGCTGAGGAACGCGGCGATCGAGTCGCGCTCGCGAGCATCGACGGGTTCCCGAGCAGCCACGGCGCGGCGCGCGGCGTCGGCTTGCTGCCGGTCGATTTGTTGAAATCCGTGCTTCAGGTGGGCCACCGCCTGCCGATAACTCCTGTGTAGGGATTGGGAATTCGGGGTACTGACCGACACACCACGAGGCGGAAGATAGAACCAATGGAACCGGATGCACAACTGGCACCACGTGTGCTCCTGGCAGTCAGCGACGCATTGTTGCGCCGTGTTGCCTCGGCAGCGTTGCGCACCCGAGGGTTCTCCGTCAGCGCAACGACGGAAGGACCAGCGGCACTGACGCTGGCCACCTCGTTCTCACCCGATGTCGTCATGGTTGATCTGCAACTGCCCAGCCCGCACGGCGGCAGTCTGTTCGACACCATGCGTGAGTTGACGGACTCGTATGTTGTCGGCATCGCTCCCCCCGATGCCGACAACATGCGCATTCGTGCGCTGCGTGCAGGCGCCGACGACGTGGTCTCCACCCCGGTGAACCCCGACGAGCTGGCCGCCCGCTGTCAGGCGCTGCTGCGACGCCCGCGGCAACTGCACTCCGGCTGGGACCCGATCCATGCGTCGGTCATCACCCTCGGCCCGTTGACGGTCGACGTCGGTCGCAAGGAGATCCGGGTGCGCAACCACGACATCCCGGTGACCCGCATCGAGTTCGCTCTGTTCGAGCAGCTGTGCCGTCGGCCGTCGGAGGTCTGCGCTCGCACGCAACTGCTCGAAGAGGTGTGGGGCCCCAACTGGGTGGGCGACACACATGTGGTCGATGTGCACCTGTCGAACCTGCGTCGCAAGCTGCAGCTGCGGGCACCCGAGCTGCGCTTCATCCACACGGTTCGTGGCGTGGGCTTCCGGCTGAGCAACGACGTGCTGCGACCCGAGGTCGATCGCCGCGAGCTCGTCCCGGTCTGACTGTCGGTGCAATAACCTGGCTCGAGAGCCGAGCCATCGCAGTTGCCGTCTCCGTGTCAGCAACACGATCAGCTTCTCGAGGTAGCTGTTCAGCGTGGAGTGCGGCGCCATCTGGATGCCGAGGTCTTCGTAGATCGACACGCCGCCCGTGGCCGCGGCGATCACCGGGCAGCCTGACGCACTGTGGCTTCGTCGACACCGGCGCGGCCGCACGACGCGGCGAACTCGATGCGCCGCGGGTCGACGACGATCGCTAGCAATACTCACCGAGCAGCCACCAACGTTGCCGTTCCAGGCTGACCAGCAACAACGAGCCCGAACCGGTCAGCAATTGGAAGCGTGCCGATCGTCGGGCCCTGGCGGCGTCCCACCAGCGCTCCTCCAATGGCCACGGACCCGCCCAGGCGACCACGGTCTCGGTGTTCGCGGCGTTCGCGGTCGACCCGGCCTTTCCGCCGCGCTGCACCGTGGCCGGGGGCGCACCGACCGATCCCCTGCCGGTCACCCGCACCGCACGGCCCTCGGCGTCGCGCACCTCGATCGCCAGTGGCTCGGCATGCACGACCGCCGGCGCCGGGCTGGGCAAGCTGCCGGGCCATGGCCCATCGATCGGTGTCAGGCGCTGGGCGGGGTCGGCCAGATCAGCAGTCACTGCCGGCACCCAGGCATAGGCATCGCCCGGCAGCCGCCCACCCGTCGCCGCCGGTACGACCACCTGATCGGCCCCCGCCAAGGTGGCCAGGCGGGCGACCGCACGCGCTGCCCACTCGTCGGCCTGGGTACGCCCGCCCCACAGCCCCAGTTGCACACCATCGTCGCTGCGCACTTCGATCGGCTCGAGCCGCAGCATCGTCACCCCGGCCGAGAGCGCGGCGCTGTTGACCCACGCATCGAGTTGCCATCGGGCCCGTTCGACCATCGCCGCCGCCGACAACCCTGTCGAGCGATACCACAGTCGTTCGTTGCGCTCACTGTGATCGGTCTCGGCGGTGATGATCAGTCGTGTGCAGACCTTGCCGTCCGCGCCCAGCGCGCTCGACAACTCGTCGGCCAGTTGCCGGGCGACGAAGACCAAGGTGTCGACATGGTGAGCGGGGTCGTCGAGCACCTGGATGGCGACCAACCCACTGGGTGGCTCGACGGTGTCGGGCGGGCGGTCGTCGCCGCCACTCGCCAGGCGATGAGCGAACTCGCCGGTTCGCCCGAACCGAGCCAGCACATCGGCAGTCGACAGCGCCGCCAGGTCGCCCAACTGGCGGATGCCGAGTCGCTGCAACAACTGCACGAAATCGTCGTCGAGGCCCGCCACCGACGCCAGCAACTGCACCGGCAATGGGGCCAGGAACCGGGCGGTGGCGGCCGGCCCGTTCGCCACGATCACCGGAACCCCGCCGGCCGACTGCCCGGCCGAGCGTTGCGCGGCGATCGTTGCCGCGAATCGCCCATCGGCCACACCGACCCCGAATCCGCCAACAGCCTCCAGCGCCGTGCCAGCGTCGCCGAGCACGCTGGTCGCCAGGTTCCTCATCCGCTCGGCCATTGCGGCTTCCCCGCCGAAGTACCGTGACGGCCCCTTGGCCAGGAACGAGAGCATCCCCGGTTCGGTGATCTCGACCCGCGGGATCAGCGCGGCGATGGCCGTGACCACACCCTCGAACCGGCGAGCATCGCCGTCGGGGTCATAGGCAACCAGGCGCACATGCGGACAACACGACTGGGCCTGACGGCGACGCTGACCGACCACGATGCCTTCTCGCGCTGCCGCCAACGAGTGGGCGACGACCCGATTGCCGTGCAGCACGACGACGGGTTCGTCGGCTGTGGCCTGGGCGGCGACCACGGCCCAGTTCGGGCACCACAACACCCCGAGTCGTGGAGCGATCGATCGCATCGTTGTCGCCACCCGTGCAGGTTAGCGAACGTCTGTTCGATGATCAAGAAGGACCATGCATCAATGCGGTCACCTTCGAACGCGGCGCTGACTTTGTCATGAGGTGGCGAGCAAGCTCCCTTGCTTGGCGCTGGCTACCGATGAACTGGGCAGCCCCAGAACCGTACGTAGCCTTCTGGGGCTGCCCAGTTCGCCCGAAGCTGTTCGTTGGCGGGTGCTGACGAGCCAGAACTGGAGTCCGCGTCGGCTGTCGGTTTTGCACGGTCACCC
>JANPOJ010000549.1:0-5823 GCA_031427935.1 Ilumatobacteraceae bacterium
CCTCGCCCGACACCACGGCGATTGGGACCTTGGCAAGGTTCGGCAGCGTCCGAGCAGGCTCGTTCTGCAGCTCCAGGGACGGCGCGCCGGGAGCAGGTGGCTCGTGCACGTCGAGGCTCAGCTCGCCATCATTCTCCTTGGAAGTCGAGCAACGGCCGAACATACCTCGTGGCGATACGGTCGTCGCACTGCTGCCCAGCTGCCCGGGCTATAAACGAAGGATGAATCTTCCGCGCAGCACACCGGCGCACCAAGGTGTGGACGTGACCGGCATCGACGCGTTCGTGGCCGCCGTCGAGGAGCTCGGGCAGGCCGAACTGCACAGCCTGATGGTGCTGCGCCACGGGCATGTGGTTGCCGAGGGCTGGTGGTCTCCGTATCGTCCCGAGACTCCGCAGCTGATCTATTCGCTGAGCAAGAGCTTCACTTCGACCGCACTCGGCCTCGCTGTGGCCGAGTGCATGATTGATCTCGACGCCACGGTGCTGTCGTACTTCCCGGAGTTGGACGCCCGGGTGTCTGATCCCCGGTCGCGGGCGACCCTCGTCCGACATGTCGCGTCGATGGCCAGCGGTCACGCTGGCGACCAGGTGGATCCGGCGGCCGAGGCCGGATCAGGTGACCTTCTTCTGGGGCTGCTGTCGATCCCGCCGGATCAGGATCCCGGCACGATCTTCGCCTACAACCAGCCCTGCACCTACACGTTGTCGGCGATCATCCAGCGGGTGAGCGGACAGTCGCTGATCGAGTTCCTGCGGCCGCGCCTGTTCGAGCCGCTGGGCATCTCCACATACGGCTGGTTCACCGATCGTTTCGGCCGGCAGCTGGGCTTCTCGGGCTTGCACGTGCCGACGTCAGCGATCGCCGCGCTGGGCCAGCTCTATCTGGACGGTGGGCGGTGGCAGGGTGCGCAGCTGCTGCCGGCCGGCTGGGCTGAGGAGGCCAGCCGGCTGCACATCCCGACCCCGGGTGAGGAGAATCCGGACTGGAACCAGGGCTACGGCTTTCAGTTCTGGCGCAGCCGCCACGGGTACCGCGGCGACGGTGCCTACGGCCAGTACATGGTGATCCTGCCCGAAGCCGACGCGGTCGTGGCCATCACCTCGCAGAGCCCGGACATGCAGGGTGTGCTCGATGCCTTGTGGACGCATCTGCTCCCGGCCCTCACCGCGACAGGCGAACTCCCTGCGGGTCGCTGGGAACCCGGGCCGCTGGCCCTGACTCCACCCAGCGGTGAGGGCGGCCCTGTTTCCGCTGACCGTTTCGGCCCCAGCGCCGCCAACGCGCTGCCGTGGCTTCGCTCGGTCGAGGTGCGTGACGGCGCCCTGCTCCTCACCGACGATGGCCCGGGACTGGTGGTAGCGCTGGGGGATCCGGGCACATGGACGGCGACGGGTCCGGTCTGCACGGCTCATGCCGGAGTGGATGGGGTGACCCGGGTGGAGCTGATCTTCGTCGAGACGCCGCACCGCCTCGCCCTGCGCCTCGACCCGGCGCGCCACGAGTTCACCGCGACCTGGCTGGCCGAGCCCCTCCATCGTGTGCCGCTCGCCGAGATGCGGATGCCGCGCTGAGCACTCGACACGTCGTCAGACCGTGGACCACCCGAGCCGGCGGAACCTCCCCCGCTCAGACCCGCAGGCGCACGCTGAGGCACGTCACACAGCCCTCGAGCTTCTGGAACTCGCCGATGTCGACCTCGACGGGCTGGTAGCCGAGCGACCGGTACATCGTCGCCGACGCCGGGCAGTCGGCTGCCATCAACAGCCGGTCGTCGCCGAGCAGCACCACATGTGCTCCGGATTCCTCCGGCGTCGGCAGGAACGTGGGGAACACACCCGGATCGTCGACCGCGTCGGGCCAGCCGACGATCGTGCCATCCGGGAGAGCGGTGACGGCCGACTTGAGGTGCAGCACCTTGGTGACCGGCACCGCAATCACGGTCGCACCGCGTGGCTGCACGAACTCGGCGAGCTGGGCAATGCCTTCAGCGTTCGTTCGCCCGCCGGTGCCGACATAGATCGTGTTGCCGACCTTCAACACGTCGCCACCGTCGAGCGCTCCCGGCGGCTGGATTCGCAGCGTCTGGTAGCCGAGCGCCGTGATCGTGTCGTCGACGGCGGCGGTCTCGGGCTGACGGCTCACGGCACCGGGCAGGGAAATCACCGCGAGATCGCCGAACATCACGATCGTGTCCTCGATGAACACTGCATCGGCGCAGTCGTCGGCGGGAGGTACTTCGATGATCTCCCAACCGTTCGTCTTCAGCGCGTCCACGTAGCCGTGCCACTGCCTCGTGGCAACCTCGACGTCGATGTCGGTTCGCTCGAAGTGGGTCAGCAATCCCTCCGGCAACTTCGGGCCGGGGGCGCGTACGAGGGCTCTCACGCCGGCAGGTTGGTCGCCAGGAATGCCATCGTCTTGGTCCACGCGGCGTTTGCGGCGGTCTCGTTGTAGAACATCTCGCTCTCGTGGTTGTCGAACGCGTGCCCGGCGTTCTCCACGTTGAGCACAAAGCCGGGGTGTCCGACCAGGGCAGCCGCGACAGTGTCGACGCCCTCGTTGGGGATGTACGGATCGTCGTTGCCGAAGTGGAACAACGTGGGGCACGACACCTGGTCGATCATGCCGATCATCGACGGAACCCCAGAGCCGTAGTAGCTCACACAGCAGCTCGGTTCGGCGTTGGCGGCCACACCCCATGCGAGCGTGCCGCCCAGACAGAACCCGATGACAGCTGGCGCAGCCGAGATGCCTGGCTGGGCCTGCAGGTGAGCCAGGGCTGCAGCGCAGTCGCTGATCGCGGCCGGGAAGTCGAGTTGCTGCACCTTCTCGAACGATGCTCCGAGCCCGGCCTCGGTGTGGTCGCTCTCCCAGTTGGGGGCGAACCGCCAGAAGACGTCGGGTGCGCCGACGAGGTAGCCGGCGTTGGCGAGACGCTCGGCAACGGCACGGATGTAGGCGCTGACGCCGAAGATCTCCTGGATCACCAGGATCGCCGCACGCGGCGCGGACTCCGGAGTCCACACGTGCAGGTCCATGGCCCCGTCAGAGCCACACATCACTCGATCGGTTCGCAACGTCGTCATGACGCTCATGGTGTCACACCATCTCGACCCTCGCCGTAGCCTGAGCGGCCGTGCGCCTGACCGACTTCGACTACGACCTGCCGGTCGAGCGCATCGCCCAGGTGCCGATCGAGCCCCGTGACGCGGCCCGCCTTCTGGTCGATCAGGGGAGTGGCGACCCGCTGCACCTGCACGTGCACGATCTGCCGACGCTGCTCGCCGATGGCGATCTGCTGGTCGTCAACGACACGAAGGTGATCCCGGCACGACTCATGCTGCAGCGGCAAACCGGTGGCGCGGCGGAGGTGCTGTTGCTCGAGCCGATCAGCGACGATCGCCGCACGTGGGAGGCGATGATCCGCCCGGCCCGCAAGTTACGTACCGGTGAGGAGTTGGTCGACGCAGCGGGAAGTGCCGTGGTCCGCATCGGTGGCCGTACCGAGGCCGGCGACACGTGGCAGGTGACCATCGTCGCCGACGGCGACCCGCTTGCGGTGCTGCAGCGGCACGGCCAGATGCCACTGCCCCCGTACATCGGGGTCGAGCTCGCCGAGCCCGACCGCTACCAGACGGTGTATGCCGCCGAGCCGGCGTCGTCGGCCGCGCCAACCGCCGGGCTGCACTTCACCCCGCAGCTGCTCGACGCTGTCGCCGCTCGGGGCGTCGAGGTGGCCAAGGTCGAGCTGGTGGTCGGCCTCGACACGTTCAAGCCGGTGGCGGTCGATGATCCGAGTCACCATGTGATGCACAGCGAGCGGTACCGGGTCGATCCGCACGTGTTGGAACAGTGCCGGCAGGCGCGCCGGGTCGTCGCCGTCGGCACGACCAGCGTGCGTGCGCTCGAATCGGCGGCCGTGGGTGCGCTGCAAGGACGCACCCGCCTGTTCATCACCCGACCGTACGACTGGAAGGTCGTCGACGTCATGATGACGAACTTCCACCTGCCACGCACCACGCTGTTGATGATGATCGACGCGTTCGTGGGGGATCGGTGGCGTCGCCTGTACGACGTGGCGATGGCCGAGCAGTACCGATTTCTCAGCTTTGGAGACGCCATGCTGCTCGATCGACGGGCGAACTAGATGCACCCGGTCAGGTTCGAGACGGTGGCGATCGACGGGTCCGCGCGCAGCGGCGTGGCCCACACAGCCCGCGGGAGCTATCGCACACCGTGCTTCATGCCGGTCGGGACGCGCGGGGCGATCAAGTACCTCAGCGCTGCCGACTACGACCGACTCGGTGCCGAGATCGTGCTTGGCAACACGTACCACCTCATGCTGCGGCCTGGTGCCGAGACCGTTGCGGCGCTGGGCGGCATCGGACGGTTCGCCGGGTGGAACGGGTTGACGCTGACGGACAGCGGTGGGTTCCAGGTGTTCTCGCTCGACCCCAAGATCGACGACGACGGCGTGACGTTCCAGAGCACCTACGACGGTTCGTCGATTCGATTCACCCCGGAGGCCGCCGTCCACACCCAAGAGCTGCTCGGCGCCGACATCCAGATGGTGCTCGACGTCTGCCCGCCTCTGCCATCGCCCCCGCACGTGATCCGCGTCGCCCTGGAACGCACCTCGGCGTGGGCTGCGCGGGCGCGAGGGACTCACCGACGCGACGACCAGGCCCTGTTCGGTATCGTCCAGGGTGGGATCAGTGAGGAGCTCCGTCTGGAGAGTGCTCAGCGCACCGTGGCGCTCGACTTCGACGGATATGGGATCGGCGGTCTCAGCGTGGGCGAGACCCGGGGCGAGATGGTCCCGGCGTTGGCAGCGGCACTGTCGCAGCTTCCCAACGACCGTCCCCGCTATCTGATGGGTGTCGGTGACCCGGCCAGCCTGGTCGAGGCGGTCGCGTTGGGAGTTGATCAGTTCGATTGTGTGATGCAGACCAGGATCGGCCGTCATGGCACCGCCCTGACCGACCAGGGCAAGCTGCACATCAAGAACGCCAAGCACATCCTCAGCGACGAGCCGTTGGATGCGTCGTGCTCGTGTGATGTCTGTGCGCGGCACAGTCGTGGGTACATCCGTCACCTGTTCCAGGTCGGTGAGCCGACCGCGCCGAGGCTGATGAGCCTGCACAACATCAGCTGGACGCTGCAGTTGATGGCCCGCATGCGAGCCGCAATCGAGGCTGCGGCCTTCGATTCACTTCGTCAAGAGCTTCTCACTGTTTGGGGGTGAGATGCCCAACGCGTCGTCCTGGTGGCTAGCATTCCCCGTCGGTTATTAGCGGTCTTCCCCTTCCATTGCCACAAATTGGATCTCCACATGCACGTCTTGTCGATACTTGCTGCCGATACCAAGTCCGGTTCCGGCTCCCTGGCTGGCCTGTTCGTCCCGATGTTGCTCATCGGCGCAGCGATGTACTTCCTGATGATCCGCCCACAGCGTCGCAAGATGCGCACGCAAACGCAGTTGCAATCGTCGATCGACGTGGGCGACGAGGTCATGACCACCTCTGGTATGTACGGGTTCGTGACGCTGCTCGAAGGCGACATCGCCTGGCTGGAGATCGACGACAACGTGCAGATCCGCATCGCCCGCCAGGCCCTGCAGCGCAAGGTCGACACATCGCAGGGCGATACCGCTGTGCCGAGTGATGACGGTTCCGGCCGCAGCACCAAGATCGAGCCGACCGACGGTTCGGAATCAGACGAGCCCGCCAAGTAATGCGCAAGAAGCTGGTCTACTCGCTCGTCGGCATCCTGGTGATCGCGTTCGGCGGGCTGATCGCCACGGTGGTCGACGGCGATGCC
>JANPOJ010000550.1:0-2095 GCA_031427935.1 Ilumatobacteraceae bacterium
CATCTTGATGCACTAAATATTTGATAGATTTGTAGGCTTTAATACTATTTCGAATAAAAGTAGCCGAAATATCAATCAGTGGAGCTTCAATAATAGTAACTTTTTGGTGCACCCAGGCGGCAAGGTCGCTGCTCCCGCCCACGTCCGGTACCTTCACAAGCGGATCACCGACGAATCCAACGCGCAGTCCGTCGCCACGAAACGAATGGTCCGTTGGGTGGGCTACATGGTCGTCGCAGCCATGCTCGACAACGTCCGGCACCCCAAAGACGGACGGCCCGTGTTCCTCATCAAGGGCGGTGTCGCCATGGAGCTCCACCTCAACCTCGGCGCACGGGCGACCGCCGATCTGGACACTGCGTTCAGGGCTGATGCCGCAAAGATCGAGACGTACCTCGACAACGGGTTGCGAACAGGCTTCCAGGGCTTCACGGCGACACGTTCGGCAGCCAAACTGGTTCGCGACACAGGGATGCATCGCTTTCAGATCAAGTTGAGCTACCTGGGCCGGTCGTTCTCGACCGTGCAACTGGAAGTCGCGGAGGCCGAAGCTTCGATGGGAGTGGACATCGACCAGGTCGCTGCCAAGCCGCTAGACGCGTTCGGGATCGACGGACCAGCAACCGTGCCCTGTCTGCCGGTGCGCTGGATCATCGCCCAGAAGCTGCACGCCTGCACGGAAGTCATGCCCGACAGGGACAACGACCGGTTCCGTGACCTGTTCGACCTTCCGCTGCTGGAAGAACTCATCGGCGACGGGGACTGGCCAGAAGTCCGTGCTGGGTGTGTTGAACTCTTCGAAGGTCGCAGGAAGCATCGGTGGCACCCGGAGGTCACGATCTTCGAAGATTGGCCCGCCGGGTACAGGGCCCTCGCCGTGGAGACCCGCGCAGCGATCATCACGGTCGAAGACGCGGCCGCGGCGGTTCGCGCTCTGATCGCCCGGATCGACGCGGCCTGAGGTGGGCCGAGGCTGTCGTTGTGAAGCGCTCAGCTGGACGGTGGTTACTGTGGCGTGGCCGCACACGGTCCAACCTGGGGGTTACGACTTACCTGAACACCCCACCGAAACAGGCTTTGATCAGGTGTTTCACAAGCCTCCAACAACCACAAACCGTGCTCGGCTCGTCTCCCGACACCTACCGTGAGGAGTGTTGCGATGGAGACACGGCTATCTCGCTTGGTTCGTTGACGAGTGGATACTGGCTGACCAGGCCGAATCGGCTACTTCGCCTGCCTTGTGAGGTACGACGCCGGTCCGGTAGGGACAACCGGCTGTTCGAGCTCGCGGCCGATGCCGCGCTCGACTGCGTGGATCAGCGCCGGGCGCAATCGTGTCGCCGGGACGAGCTGACGGACCGAACCGACCCGCAGCGCTCGCTCGACGCTGTGCACTTGGTCGAATTCCGAGGCGACCTGGCCCAACTTCTCCGAACGTACGGCGGCGGTGACATCGGCAAGGCGGGCGCGGAGACGGGCCCGCTCGGCCCCCTCGGCCTTTGACGCCAGCTCCTCGAGCTCGACGACTCGGATGTCGGCGCGAGCCCGTTTGTCCACCTCACCGGCGAACACCACTGCCGCGGCGGGAGCGCCACCGATGACCGATGCTCGCGAACCTTCGACGGCGAGCGTCTCGAGCCCCTCGTTCAACGCCTGGGAGAACACGACGAACGCACCGCCGTGGTAGCGCGAGATCACGCAGAACACGATGGGGCCGTCGAAGTTGACGATCGCCCGGCCGATCTCGGCGCCGTACTCGAGCTGCATGTTGCGCAGCGACTCCGGCGAGCCGTCGAAGCCCGACAGGTTGGCGAGCACGACCAGAGGGCGGTTCCCGCTGCAGGCGTTGATCGCCCGGGCGGTCTTCTTCGACGACCGCGGGAACAGCGTGCCGGCCGTCCACTGGTCCGGGCCGTCGCTGGGGAAGCTGCCGCGCCGCATCATCGGGCGCGACTCGATGCGCTCGCTACAGCTCGAATACGGCGCGGAGATCGGCAGGGCCGTTGTGAACTTCAGGGGGCCGATCGTGTTCTGCGTGATCTCGCGCTACCACGGCGGTGCGTTCGTCGTGTTCTCCCAGGCGTTGAACGAGGGG
>JANPOJ010000551.1:0-2797 GCA_031427935.1 Ilumatobacteraceae bacterium
GTCGGTGATGCGACCGACGCGCAGACCGTCGACACCGTGGTCGATCGCGTCGAGCAGCGACGGGTGCGCCAGCGGGATCGACGTCGAGTCCATCGGGTCGTGGCCACCGATCACGTCGAGCAGTTGGGCGGCGTCGGCAACGCTGTTGGCGAACGGGCCGATCTGATCGAGGCTGCTGGCAAAGGCGATGAGGCCATAGCGGCTGACATATCCGTAGGTCGGCTTCACGCCGACGACACCGCACAGCGCGGCTGGCTGGCGAATCGACCCGCCGGTGTCGCTGCCGAGCCCGACAGACGCAAAGCCTGCGGCCACCGCCGCGGCGCTGCCGCCACTGCTTCCGCCCGGCACCCGCGACGTGTCGTGCGGGTTTCGGGTCGGCCCGAACGCCGAGTTCTCGGTGCTGGATCCCATCGCGAACTCGTCGAGGTTCGTCTTGCCGATCACCACCGCGCCGGCCGCCGCCAACTTCGTCACGATCGTGGCGTCGTACGGCGGCCTCCATCCGGCCAGGATCTTCGACGAGCAGGTCGTCGGCACCCCGCGAGTGCACATGTTGTCCTTCAACGCGATCGGCACACCGGCCAGTGGACCGGGGTCGACGCCGGCCGCGACCAGCGCATCGACCGACTCCGCTGTGGCGCGAGCCTGATCGGCCATGACCAGGTTGAAGGCGTGGATCTCCGGCTCCCGTTCGGCGATCGTTGCGAGGTGCTGCTCGACGACATCGACAGCCTTCAGCGCGCCGCTGCGGACTCCGGCGGCAATCGCGATCGCGCTCACCATCAGAGATCCAGGCCGATGATCGGTGGGACCCGAAATCGTCCGTGCTCGGCCGCCGGGGCAGCCGCGAGCACCTCGTCGCGATCCAGACCAGGTGCGATCACGTCCTCGCGGAACACGTTGTCGAGGGGGTACGGCTGGGCCATCGGGGCGACATCGTCGAGTTGCAGCGCGTCGATGTCGGCGAAGTGTTCGAGCATGTCGCCCAGTTGGGTCGTGGTGCGCTCGATCTCTTCAGGAGTCAGGTCGAGCCGAGCCAGGCGAGCGACCTTGGCGACGACCTCTGCTGATATGCGCTCGGACACAGCCTCCGATGCTAGAGGCGACACCCCACGAACGCCCCGCCCAATTGGTGATGACGGTCATTCGGGTTGCCGATGCGGACCGAAGTGTGCAGGTTCGATGCAGGGTGTGCGCGTCGAACCTGCACACTTCGCCCGCCTGCGAGGCGAGCGTGCTACTCCGCTGGGCGCAGGGTGATGCGGTAGGAGAAGGAGTAGTCGCCGGCGGGCAACCGATACTGCGGCAGCACGTCGGGGCCGCAACTGGCGGTGCCCAGGCCGCGGTGGGCGACGTCGAGGTGCACGACCAACTCGTCGCGCGGCCAGAGATCAGCTTGGTTGACGGCGACGAACAGATCCTCGGATCGGAAGTTGGTGGCCGACACGTGCAGAGCGACGGGCTCGATCACATCGACCCGCACCATGTCGCCGGAGAGAGCGTCGATGCATTCCAGCCACCTGGTGTCGGTGCGCAGACCGAACTCCTGGGGGACGAGGTACGGCGGCGTGTCGGGGTTGCCGGTCCAGACGCCGAGCATCGCGCCGGCGTTGCGGTCGGGATAGTTCTCGTGAGGCCCGCGACCGAACCAGCGCAGCTCGTGGAACCTGCCGGGCAACGAGAACCGCACGCCGACGCGAGGGAGATCGGCCAGCGCCGCGGGCACGCGGACACGATGCCGGTAGGTCACCGCGAGGCCGTCGTCGGACACGCTGCGATCGCAGCGATGCCCGACCAGCTCGTCGGCCGGGGTGTGATCGAGGCCGGCCTGCTTCCACAGCCGCAGTGCTTGGCCGCCGACGCCAAGTCGTTCGGAGAGCTCCGGGAGCAGCTTGAAGCCGTCGTTGTCGGTCGGCGCCCGCCAGAGGGCCAGCTCGACGGGCAACACCAGCAGGTCGTCGAGTGCCGGCGACGACGGGGCCGATGCAGCGCGTCGCGTGGCGCCGGCTCGAACGCGTCGAGCAGCGCGCAGCTCGGCCTGATCCCATGCAACCAGTTGGCCCTGAGGGGCGAACCAGCTGTCGTGCCGAGCGTGCCACCGAATGGTGAGTTGCACTTCGTCGCTGCCCGCCGGTACAGGGCACGGCAGCGGCACGCTGACGGTCTGGTGCGGACCCACCTTCGGCACACGCAGCCGACCGTGCTTCGCCACGGCGCCATCGACCAGCAGTTCCCACGAGGCGACCAGATCGTCGAGACCCACGAACGATCGGCGGTTGGTGACGCGCAACGAACGGGCGCGCACGCCGCCCTGTAACGACACGGTGACCGGCCGGTAGACCCAGGCGACCTCGCGCATCGCCGGATGCGGTTCGAGATCGGCCGAGACGAGCCCGTCGGCGACGAAGTTGCCGTCGTGTGGTGTGTCACCGAAGTCGCCGCCGTAGGCAAGGCGCTCGCTGCCGTCCTCCAGCCGACGGCGTAACCCGTGATCCTTGAACTCCCAGATGAACCCACCCTGCAGGCCGGGGGTCGAGGTGATGGTCTCCCAGTAGTCGGCCAGGGAGCCGTTCGAGTTGCCCATCGCGTGGCTGTACTCGCACATGATCAGCGGACGAGTCCCGATCCCATCCGCGCCGTATTGGCGGATCATCTCGATCTGCGGGTACATCGGACACGTGGTGTCACTGGCCTCCATCCCACCATCGATCCAGTTCTGCATCGAGCGCTGCGGGTGGGTGCCGTCGCCGTGCATCACACCACCCTCGTAGTGCAAGGGTCGGCTGGGATCGAC
>JANPOJ010000552.1:0-20305 GCA_031427935.1 Ilumatobacteraceae bacterium
CCGTGTCGTGTCATCGGGCGACAGCGTTCGATCGGTGGAGACGTCGAACGGAACCATCGACGGCGAGGAGTTCGTGCTGGCAGCTGGAGCCGGCTCGCGCCTCCTTGCCAAGCACTTCGATCTGCGGCTGGCGGTCATACCTGGCCAGGGCTACAACGTCGGCCTCCCCACGTCGCCCGGCCTGCAGCAGCCGGTGATCTTCGAGGAGGTTCATGCCGTGGCGACACCGTTCGAGGACCGCATCCGCCTCGGCGGCACGATGGAGTTCGGCGGCGATCACCCACCGTTCGACGCGCGGCGGATCGAGTCGATCATCACCTCCATGCGGAAGTTCCTGGATCTCGATTGGGATGAGCGGTTCGACACATGGGCGGGATCCCGTCCGATGAGTGCCGACGGGTTGCCGTTCATAGGTCGACCCAGGCGGTGGCGCAACGTCGTCGTCGGCACCGGCCACGGCATGTTCGGTCTCACCCTGGCGCCGCCGAGCGGCGTGGCGATCGCCGAGCTGATCATGACCGGACGAAGCTCCACCGACATCAGTGCGTTCGACCCCGATCGCAGCGCGCTGCGGCGCTGAACCCGCGCCTACTGCGAACCGACCTCGTCGCCCCACACGTCACTGAGCACGTACCCGAGCGGGTACGGATCCGTGGGGTCCACGGTACTCGTACGGGTGCCGACCACCCAACCGCGGCCGGAGATCCGCGGCAACACCGCTGCCCGGCCGCCCACCGTTGTCTCGCCGATCATCTCGACGACGAACTCGCTGTCGATCAGTGATCGGGCGATGAAACGACTCCCGACCTCGGCATTGCCACGGGCCGCGAGCAACGCCAGCCGAGCGGAGTTGCCGGTGCCGCACGGCGAACGGTCAACGCGTCCACTGAGCACCGTCGCACCGCGAAGCGAACCGTTGGCAGGGTCGTCGTCACCGATCAGCATCACATAGGAGATGAAGTCGATCTCGGGGATCTCCGGGTGCTGCACGTTGATCGACTGCCGAGCCGCCAACGAGATCGCGGTGCCTGCCTCCACGACTTGGCGGGCGCTCTGACGATCGAGCTTCACACCGAACTGCGCAGGGTCGGCGAACACGTAGTAGCAACCGCCGTAGGCGACGTCGACCTGAATCTCGCCGAGCCCGGGGACGACCAGCGGCACGTCGAGCGCCTCGACGAACGACGGCACCCCGTCGAACGTCACGCGCTCGCAGCGCCCGTCTCGACACGTCGCCGTCGCCTGGATCAGCCCGGCGGCAGTCTCCAACACCACCCGCGTCTCGGGCTCCACCATCGGCAGCGTGCCGGTCTCCAACAGCGCGGTGACCACACAGATGGTGTTCGAGCCACTCATCGCATGGGCGCGGTCGGCCTGGCAGATGATGAACCCTGCATCGGCCCGCGGATCGCGCGACGGGAAGACCAAGTTGGCACTGGTCTGCGGTCGACCCCGTGGCTCGAAGCACAGGAACTTACGAATCGAATCATCGACCTCGTTGATGTGCCGAAGCTTGTCGCGCATCGTGGCGCCTGGCACGTCGAACACCGAACCGAGGTAGCAGGTCCCCTGCTCACCCTCGGCATGTACCTCGATCGCTGTGTACGACGTGGTCGAGCGCATGGCCTGGTCAGGCCTTGGCGAACGGTGCGGCCAGGGCGTGGTCGAGCACGACCAGGAACTCGGCGGCAACTTCGTCGGTGAGCCCCAACAGCGGTGCGCGCACCGGCCCGCAATCGAAACCTTGATGGGCCAGACCGAGCTTCGCCTTGGAGTTGTACGAGCCGCTCTCCATGTTCTGAATCCACGGCAGCAACTCGGCGAACTGCCGCCGCGCCAGCCCGTAGTTGCCCTCGTTGGCGGTGTTCATGATCACGACGTGATGGCGTGGCAACACGTTGGCCGTGCCTGCGAGCCAGCTGCGCACGCCCCATGCGAAGTAGTCGGCCGCCTGGTCGTCGCTGCCGCACATGATCTCGAGGTTGCCGGTGTAGGTCCGCTGCAACGTCAAGAACCGCGAGAAGTCGCCGCTGGACTCCTTGATCGCAACGATGTTCGGATGGTCGGCAACGGCGTCGAGGCACTCGAAGCCGATCTCCACACCGGCGCGAGCCGGATAGTTGTAGAGGACGACCGGCTTGTCGACGGCGTCGGCGACGGCGCGGTAGTGCGCAGCCAGTTCGCGCTGGGTGGGTAGCGATGTGGGCGGCGCGGCCAGCATGATGGCGTCGTAGCCCATGGCGATGGCGGCCTCGGCAAGGTGAATTGCTTCCCGAGTCGACCCGGCATTGCAGCCGGCGACGAGCTGCGCCCGCTTGCCGACGACCTCGGCGGTGTGGGCCATCACGCTCTTGCGCTCGTCGGACGACATCGCGTAGTACTCGCCGGTGGTGCCGCACGACACCACTCCCCGAACTCCACCGTCGAGGCAGAAGTCGATCACCTTCGTCAGCGTGGAGAGATCGAGGCCCTCGTTCGCGTCGAACGGGGTGACGACGGGGACGTACACACCTTCAAGTTGCAAGTCGCTCATGTGCAAACGGTACCACTGGCCATCTCGCCGTCTGCTGGCGGTGCCAACCGTCAGCCGAGCGCCATCAGGGCGACGCCGACACCGCTGGCCGCCACCCCGACCGCCTGCCACGGGCGCAGTCGCTCCTTGTTGAAGATCACCGAGAGGACGACCGCGACTGCGGCGAACTGCGAGGCGGCGACCGACACCGGGCCGGCGGCGCCTCTGATGTAACCGAGCTTCAGCGAGGCCAGCGCCACGCCACCGGCGAGACCGGAGCCGATCCCCCAGATGCGTGCTGGGGCGCGCAGCGCGAGGATCGGCGCCTTGTCGAACGGTTGCAACACGGTCAGGAACGCCAGACCGGCAAGTCGCTGGATCATCACCGGGGAGAGGCCGGCAGCATCCGATGTCTCCGAGGTCAAGGTGAACGCGATTCCGAACAGCACACCAGCACCGACTCCGAGGATCACCCCGATCTTCACGCTGCCCATCCCGCCGCGCTGATACGTGGTCAGCACCAGCGCCAGCAGACCCAGCGCCATGCCGCACGCGGCGAGCGTTCCAGGTGTGTGCCCCTGACTGAGGTCGTACAGCACGGGCACCGCTGCCAGCAACACCGATGCGGTCGGGGCGACGATCCCCATGCGGGCCACCGTGTACCCGCGGTAGAGCATCACCAGACCACCCGACAACGTGATGCCCGAGACTGTGCTCAAGACGACGTCGCGCATCGTCCATTCGACGGGCTTGACGAACAGTAGCAACGGGGCGATCACGCCCGACACAGCGAGGTTGGTGCGGCTGACCGACACCGAACTGATCGTTCGCGAGGCACGGTTCGCTGCGAAGTCGCTGACGCCCAGCAAGATGCCCGCGACAACGCCAAGAAGCACACCCATCGTCGACGCCTCAGTCCTTGACCGGGACGCGCTCTGTCAGTGGTGGAGGCGGATCGGCCGGCGCCCCGTAGCCGTGACGGAGGCCCGTCACCCCGCGATACGCCGCACGCTCGGCGGGCTTCCAGTCGTGCAGCAGCTCGTTGTCGGGCTGGAACACTTCGACGCGCAGCGGATTGCAGTTCGGTTCGGCGTCGGAGCCCTCGCCCCACAACGGAACTGCGAGATCACCTCCGGGGCACAACGAGACCGCCATCAACAGATCGATCTCCGCGAGTAGCTCCACGTAGTCCCCGGGACGTGCTGGGCACGTCTTCATGAAGTAGCGCTTGTCGTCGGGCATCAGGCCAGTGACCTGGAAGAGGTTGATCACATCGTGCACGTCGAACTCCGTGAGACCGAAGTGGGCGACGGCGCGAGTGAGGTTCGAATGGCAGTGGAAGTCGTAGGCAGCGCCACTGAGCAGCTGATTCACATACGGATCGCAGCGAGTGCCGAGCAGGTCGTGACAGCCCGCGTCGTCCTCGTCGCGCCCGTAGCCGACCGTGTCGGCGATGAACGTGACCATCGGACGAAGGAACGGCAGGTTGCTCCACAGACGATGACCGGTCGTGACATGGGTTCCGTAGAACTGCCGGGTGCGTGCCGCCCAGAACCGCTCCCGGGGATCGTCGCGCGCCCAGAGGTTGAGGTCGACGACCTGGGGTCCGTCGACGGTCGAGAATCGGACGATCTGCCCAGAGGTCACCGCAAACGCATGACCGGATCGCACCGGCACGATCGTATCGCTGACGGTGGATCGACGATGCGTACCAGACGCCAACCGTTCGATCACTGCAGGATCTGGAGACAACGGGTTGTCGCCGGAGGCGACGTACGAGGCGTGCGGCACCTCGGCAGCATGTCATACCCGACCAGCGCGACAACTAGAACTGCGGAATGAGATTCAGCCTGGCGATCAACCTCGAACGGATGGACCCGACCGACGACATGCGAGCGGTCGCCGACCATGTCTTGGACATGGTGCAGTTGGCCGACGCCGCCGGCTTCGACACCGCCTGGGCGGCGGAACACCATGCGATCGAGATGACGATCGCCCCCGGCCCGTTCCAACTGCTTGCGTGGTGGGCCGCCCATACGGAGCGAATTCGCCTCGGCACCGCAGTCGCCGTCGCGGCGTACTGGAACCCGATTCGGCTCGCCGGCGAATCTGCGCTCCTCGACCTGCTCAGCGGCGGGCGGTTGGAGCTCGGCCTCGGGCGAGGGGCGTACCAGCGCGAGTTCGACCGGATGGTGCCGGGCCTCGACTCGGCGGGGGCCAGCGCCGCACTGCGCGAACTGCTGCCAGCGGTCAAAGCCTTGTGGGCCGGCGACTACGCTCACGACGGTGATCGCTGGTCGTTCCCCACGTCGACGTCGTGCCCGAAACCCCTTCAACGACCACACCCACCGATCTGGGTTGCGGCGCGCGATCCCGACACCTACGACTGGGCGGTGGCGAACGGCTGCAACATCATGTGCTGGCCGTTGATGCGACCCTTCGCCGAGCTGCAGGCGTACGCGTCGCGGATGGACGACGCGCTCGACAAGGCGCCGGGAGTACCGCGACCGAAGATGGTCGCGATGCGCTACTCGGCCGTGTGGGCCGACGAGGTCGACGCCGCCCGATACATCGCTTCCGTCCAGCGCCAGGCGGGCCAGTTCGAGAACCTGTTCAAGAAGCTCGGCGATGTCGACAACGGCTTTGCCGAGCGGATCGATCTGCAGCAGCTCGAGCATCGCGACGAATACGCCCCAGCCACCCTGCGCGAGCACCTGATGTTCGGCACGCCTGGCGAGGTGATCGACAAGCTTCGCGCCTACGAGCAACTCGGTGTCGACTTCCTGTATTGCGCGAGCTATGGCGCCCCGATTGCCGATCAGAAGCGCTCGCTGCAACTCTTCATCGACGAAGTGATGCCGGCGTTCGCGGACTCGACTACGTGAAGCCCACGTCCACGCCGTTGGTCTTGGTGCACGGCGTCGGACTGGACCACACGATGTGGCTGCCGGTGATGGCCATCCTGGCGCGCCGTCGCACGGTCGCCTACGACATGGTCGGCCACGGCCACGCGGCCAAGCCGGCCGGCCCGTACACGCTCGACACGTTCGTCGAACAATTGGCCGCAATCGTCGACGCGTTGGATTGCGACATCGACCTGGTCGGGTTCTCGATGGGTGCACTGGTCGCCCAGGGCCTCGCGTTGTCCGGCACCTCGTCTCGGATTCGCCGGATGGTGCTCTTGAACGGCGTCTACGACCGTTCGCCCGATGAGCGTGGGGCCATCGTCGATCGGGTCGTCGAGGTGCGCAACGGCGGACTGGCCGGCACGATCGAACCAGCGATCGAGCGTTGGTTCACACCGAGCTTCGCTGCGGCTCGACCCGAGGTGCTCGCGGCCGTTCGGCAGCGGCTGCGCGCCAACGACGTACGCGCCTACGCCGATGCCTACGAGGTGTTCGCGACCGCCGACGCCGAGTTGGCCGACCGAGTCGGCAGCATCGTCGCGCCAACGTTGGTGGCTACGGGCCGCGGCGACCAACGGTCGACGCCGGCCATGGCTGAAGCGCTGGCGAACGCGCTGCCGCACGGGCAGTCGATGATCTTGAATCGCCTCCGTCACCTGACCCCGATCGAGGCACCCAACGTCGTCGCCGCGCTGATCGACGATTTCACAACGACGTGACCGACAGCGTTACGGTGCCACGCATGCAGATCACAGCCGTCGAGGCCTACACCTACGAGCTCGGGTACCGCTACGGCACATACGTGATGTCGGGCGGGCGGGTCGTGAAGACGCTCACCAGCACGGTCGTACGGATCGTCACGGATGAAGGCATCGACGGGTGGGCCGAGACGTGCCCGCTCGGGGCGACGTACCTCCCGGCCCATGCACGCGGCGCGGTACCCGCGCTACATGAATTGGCTCCGGCGTTGATCGGTGCTGACCCGACCAATCTCGCCGACGTCAACAAGCGCATGCGCGAAGCGCTGATGGGCCACAACTACGCCAAGAGCCCGCTCGACGTCGCCTGTTGGGACATCTACGGCAAGGCCGTCGGCCGACCCGTGGTCGACCTCATCGGCGGCCGGCTCGCCGACGACATGCCGCTCTACAAGGCGGTCCCGTTGGGCGACGCGGAGTCCATGGTGGCATTCACCCTCGAGCAGCGCGCCCTCGGCATCCATCACTTCCAGCTGAAGGTGGGCAACGACCCTCGCGCCGACGCCCGCGCCAGCCTGGCCGTGGTCGAGGCAACCGGCGACGACGATCTGATCCTCGCCGATGCCAACGGCGGATGGCGGCGTCAAGATGCCGTGGTGGCGGCTCGCATGATGGACGGCGCCGAGCGGCTGTACCTCGAGCAGCCATGCCCAACTCTGGCCGAGTGCCTCCTGGTCCGCCGCAACACGACGATCCCGTTCGTGCTCGACGAGGTCATCACCGACGTTGCCGCGCTGGTCGAGGCGGCACAGGCAGGGGGCATGGAGGCGATCAACCTGAAGCTCAACCGAGTCGGCGGCCTGACCAACGCCAAGTTGATTCGCGACGTCGCAGTCGAGCTCGGCATCCGGTTGACCATCGAGGACAGTTGGGGTGGCGATCTGACCTCCGCTGCGGTCAGCCATCTCGGCGCCAGCACTCCCCCACACGCGCTGTTCGCCGTCTCGTTCATGAACGACTGGACCGACAACCACCTCGCTGGCTACCAGCCGCGTTCGACCGATGGGCGCGGCGCCGCCCCGACCACGCCAGGCCTCGGTGTCACCGTCGACACCACCGTCCTCGGCGCCCCCGTCGCCACCTGGACCTGACTCCGTCGGGCGCGATTTCGGTACGGGGAGTACTCACATCGCGCCCACGCACGGCGGCGCTAGACGATGTTGTGCTCGGGCCGGGTCTCACCTTTGAACCGTTCGACGTCGAACCCGCTGACGTCGACGGCCGGAGTATGACCCAGAACGAGATCACGGAGGACCTCACCCACGGCAGGTCCCATCAGGAAGCCGTGTCCGGAAAATCCAGTTGCGTAGATGAACCGCGACACAATTCCCGACTCGCCGATCAGCGCGTTGTGATCGGGCGTGGTCTCGTAGAAGCCATGCCATCCGCCGGCAATTCCCACGTCGAGCAGCGATGGTGCGCGATGGGCCACGACGTCGCCGACCACCTCGAGCCAATCGGAGCGCATGGGCGCATCGAACCCGGCAGGCTGGTCGGGGTCGGCCATGCCGAACAGCAGTCCGGGGCCTTCGGTGTGGAAGTAGAAGCCGGTGGAGAAATCGATGGTCATGGGCACGTGCGCCGGGCGGTTCGGCATCGGCTCCGTGTACCAGATCGGGCGGGCCACGGGTCGCACCGGCAGGTCCACGCCGGCCATCGCAGCGATCCGGGGCGACCACGCCCCCGCCGCGCAGATCACCGTCGATGTCGACACCGATCCGCGGGGCGTGTGCACGTAGGTGATCTCATCGCCGTCGACGTCGATCCCGGTCACGGGGCACTGCGTGGCGATCGAGATGCCCATCGCGCGCGCCGCTGCCGCATAGCCCAGCACCACCGCATCGGGCGTGGCGTGACCGTCGCGCATGCAGATCGATGCGGCAAGCACATCGTCGACATGAGCGAGTGTCGACAGGGCTCCAGCCTCCTCGGCCGAGATCATGCGACTGGGCACGCCCATCGCGTTCTGCAGTGCCGTGTTCTGCTCGAACACTGCGACATCGTCTGGGTTCGTCAGCAGGAACAGGTACCCGACCTGCTGCAGCCCGATGTCGGCGCCAGGGCGCTCGGCGAAGCGCTCGAAGGCGTCCATGGATCGCAAGGCCAAGGCGATGTTGATCTCGTCGGAGAACTGCAGGCGCACACCGCCGGCCGACTTCGATGTTGATCCACATGACAGTTGATCAGCCTCGAGCAGCAGCACATCGGTCACGCCGGCCTCGGCCAGATGAAACGCCGCGCTGGCGCCCATCACGCCACCGCCGATGATCACCACTTCGGCGCGATCGGGAAGCAATCGGTCCAACGTCATACAGTCTCCGAGTGTGACCGATCTGCCTGCCCCGATCCAACCCGTCGCGGCCACGACCATGCCTCGCTATGCCGGATCCTCGACGTTCGTGCGGCTCCCCGAACTGCGCGATGTCAGCCGTTGCGACGTCGCCATCCTCGGCGCGCCGTTCGACGGTGGGGTCAGCTTTCGCCCCGGCGCCCGGTTCGGCCCGATGGCGGTGCGCCAGGCATCGCGCGCGATTCGGCCGCAGTACCACCCACAGTTCGACGTGCAGCCGTTCGCCAGCCTGCAGTTCGCGGATGCCGGCGACGTCGCCTGCAACCCGTACTCGATTGCCGAGTCGCTGGCCGCGATCGAGGCGCGGGCCAGCGAGCTGCTCGGCACCGCCGATGGTCCGCACCCGGTCGATGGGTTGATCACCATCGGTGGAGACCACACGATCGCCTATGCATTGTTGAAGGCGATGCATCGCCGCTTCGGCAAGGTCGCGCTCGTGCACTTCGATGCCCACCTCGACACGTGGGACGTGTACTTCGGCGAACGGTTCACACACGGGACTCCCTTTCGCCGTGCGGCCGAGGAGGGCCTGTTCGACACCGAGGCCTCGATGCACGTCGGGATCCGCGGACCGATCTACTCGCCGTCGGACTACGTCGACGACGCTGCGTTGGGTTTCTCGATGATCAGTTGCGACGACATCGAGCGGCTGGGGGTCGACGAGGTCGCCCAGCGAATTCGAACCCGTGTTGGCGACCGCCCGCTGTACCTCTCGATCGACATCGACGTGCTCGATCCGGCGCACGCGCCCGGCACCGGCACCCCGGAGATCGCCGGCATGACCAGCCGCGAGTTGGTCATGATCCTGCGCGGGTTGGCCGGCATGAACCTGGTGTCGGGCGACGTCGTCGAGGTCGCCCCCGCATACGACCACGCCGAGATCACCTCACTTGCTGCCGCAACCGCGGTCTACGAGATGGCCTGCCTGATGGCGGTGAAGCAGCGCTGAGAGTGAGACTGCTCGGAGCCTTCATGATCGCTGCAGCGGCAGTGCTTGCCGCGCCGTTGGTGTCAGATCCTTCTGCCACCGCCAGCTGCCTCGGACCCGCGGTGAAGATCAAGCCGGCGAGGGTGGCCCGAGGCGGCGCGCTGACCGTCACCGGGCAGAACTTCGGCGACGATTGCCTCGATACGGGCACGCTGCCGCAGGGTGTCGGGCCGCTGGGCAACCCATTGACCGGCTTGGTGATCGTGATCGACCAAGGCGACAACGAGTTCGTCGTGGCGACCGGGTCAGCGGGAAGCGACTACGCCTTCAAGGTCGACGTCGTGGTTCCCGCCTCACTGCAGCCAGGTGACGCGACACTTGCAATCTTGGGCGCCGGCGACGCCCGACTGACCACCGATCTACCGCTGGTGATCTCCGGCGCGGAGCCCATCAGCGCCGGGGAGACGGCGGTTGCAACGTTCGGCCCGCCGCCGCCGCCCGACACCGTACCGGAGGCCACGGTGCCGCCGCCCGTGCTGCCCGGCGACATCCCCGACGAGCATGTTGCGACCGTGCCGACGCTGTCGACGACGCCCGTGCAAGACGATGGCATCAACAGCAACGAGCGACGAGTGGCCACCGTCGGGATTGCCATCGTCCTCGGACTCGCGGCGATCGGATTCGCGATCTGGAGCCGCGCCCAGCGACGCGGCTAGAAGCCCCACGACCAACGTCGGTGACTAGTCCTCGCCGAGGTAGGCCTTGCGCACCTCGTCGTTGTGGGCCAACTCCTTGGCCGGCCCCTCCAGGGTGATCAGACCGGTCTCGAGCACGTAGGCATGGTCCGCGATGTTCAAGGCGACGAGGGCGTTTTGCTCCACCAGCAGCACCGTGGTGCCTTGCTCGTTGACCTTCCTGATGGTCTCGAAGACCACGTCGACGAGCACCGGCGCCAGGCCCATCGACGGCTCGTCGAGCAGCAACAGGCGCGGTTGGGCCATGAGCGCACGGCCCATGGCCAGCATCTGCTGCTCGCCACCCGACAGCGTTCCGGCCTTCTGTGTCAGTCGTTCCTTCAGCCGCGGGAACAGATCGAAGACTCGATCCATGTCGGCGGCGATCTCCGCCTTGTCGTTGCGCAAAAATGCACCGAGCTCGAGATTCTCGGTGACAGTCATCCGTGGGAAGATGCGCCGGCCTTCGGGGCTCTGGGCGATGCCGCGCTGAGCAACCTCGTGCCCCTTCAGGCCCGAGACCCGCTTGCCTTCGAAGTGGACCTCGCCGCGCTTGGGCTTCAACAGACCGGAGATCGTGCGCATCGTCGTCGACTTGCCGGCGCCGTTACCCCCGATCAGGGTGACGATCTCGCCAGGGTAGACGGTCAGTGAGATGCCCTTTACGGCGGCGATGTTGCCGTAGTACACGTGGATATCGGCGACGGTCAACATCGGGTCGCGGCCGTCCGCACGTGCCGATGGGTGAGTCACATCTGCAATCGTCATGCTGCGCCTTCTGTTGCCGACTTGCCGAGGTAGGCCTCGATCACGCGGTGATCGGCGCGAATCTCGGCGGGCGTGCCTTCGGCGATCTTGGCGCCGTACTCGAGCACGGTGATGCGCTCGGCCGTGCCCATGACCACCTTCATGTCGTGCTCGATCAGCAGGATCGTGATGCCCCGCTCGTCACGCACGCGGTGCACGAACGCCGTGAACGCCGCCGACTCCTGCGGGTTCATCCCGGCGGTCGGTTCGTCGAGGAGCAACAACTTCGGTCTCAGGGCCAGCGCCCGAGCAACCTCTAGGCGGCGCTGATCGCCGTACGGGAGGTTCTTGGCGAACTCCTCGTCCGTGCCACCGATTCCGACGAACTCCAACAGTTCCTTGGCGGTGTTGCGAGCGTCGCGCTCTTCATGGCGTTGTTTGGGCAGTCGCAGGATGGTCGAGGTGACACCACTCTTCAGATGGGGGTGCATCGCGACCATCACGTTCTCGGACGCAGTCATGGCGCCGAAGAGGCGGATGTTCTGGAAGGTTCGGGCCATGCCACGAGCAGCGATGGTGTGCGGCGGCACGCCGAGGACGGAGCGCCCGTCGAAGTCGACGAACCCCTGGGTCGGCGTGTACAGACCGGTGAGCACGTTGAAGAACGTGGTCTTGCCGGCGCCGTTCGGCCCGATGAGGGCCACAATCGAGCCGACCGGAATGTTGAAGTCGACATCGTTGACGGCGGTCAGACCGCCGAACTGCACCCGAACTTCGCGGGCATCGAGCAGTAGCTCGGTCATGCATCCACCTCCTGGCTCGCCAACACTTGCTGCTCGGCTTTCTTGACCTGCTTGGATCGTGCCGCCGGAATGAACCCATCCGGCCGGAACAGCATCATCAGCACCAGCACCAGGCCGAACAACCCGAACTGCAGGTTGATGAACTTGAAGTCGGTGCTCAACGCGCTGTTGATCTTGCCGCCGATGTAGGTGAGGCCGGTGTAGTTGAACCACGTGATCACGACAGCACCGAGGATTGCACCCCAGACGTTGCCCATGCCTCCGAGGATGACCGCGCACAACACGATGATCGAGAACGCAAACGTGAAGCCGTCGACGTTGACCGTGCCGACGATGGTTGCGTAGAACGCGCCGCCGACACCGCCCGCCACGGCACCAACCGCATAGGACCACAACTTGGTCCTCATCAGTGGCACGCCCATCAAACTGGCGGCCAACTCGTCTTCGCGAATCGCCATCCAAGCCCTGCCGAGGCGGCCGTCGCGCAGCTTCACCGACACCCACACGAACAACCCGCAGAACACGAGGATCACGTAGTACTTGGTCCGGTAGTCACTCGACACGATGGTCTTGGGGATGCCTGGGATGTAGCGCAGGAAACCCATCCCGACCCTGTCGACCGGGCCGATGCCCTTCGTGCCGTTGGTGATGTTGAGGTGCCCTGGTGGCACGTCGTCGCTGTTGCGGAACATCTCCGGCAGGATCTCACCGAAACCGAGAGTCACCAGCGCCAAGTAGTCGCTCTTCAACCGCAGTGTCGGCGCTCCGATGATCACGCCGGCGATCGCCGCGACGATGCCGGCGATGATGATCACGATCCAGAACGACAGGTGGACACCCGGGATCTTGGCGCTGGCTGCATCGAGGATGTGGATGTTGATGTTGCGCGTGCTCTTGGCCACGTTGACGGCGAAGTCGGACATGAACCACGCCCCGACGTATGCGCCGACGAGGAAGAAGGCCACATAGCCGAGGTCGAGCAGCCCAGCGAACCCAACGACGATGTTCAGGCCGAGTGCGAACAGGGCGTACACCGCGCACAACACGATGGTGAACAACGGCAAGAAGCCATCGGTCTCCTTGGTGAACCACAGATGCGGCAGGGCGAATGCGAGCGCCAACGCAAAGCCGCCGAGCGCGGCCCTGGCGGGAGCCATCTTGTAGATGTAGTACATGCCGGCGGTGCACCCGATGAAGATGATGGCTGTCGTGATGGCGGTCATCATGGCTACACCTTTTCCTGTTGATGCGTGCCGAAGATGCCTCCGGGCCTGAAGATGATCATCAGGATCAGGATTCCGAACAGGACGGTCTGCGTCCACTTCTGACCCGGGAAGAATCCCAGGCCGCTGTCGTTCAACGATTGAATGACGCCGATCAGCACGCCACCGATGACGGCGCCGAGCAGGTTGCCGACGCCACCGAGCACGGCGGCAGTGAAAGCGATCAGTCCGAGGCGAAAGCCGGCGTCGTAGCGAGTCTGCCCGTTGACTTGCACGAACATCGTGCCGGCAGCTCCGGCCAGTGCTCCGCCCAGGGCAAACGTGTACGAGATGATCTTGTCGACGTTGATCCCCATCAGCAACGAGGCGTCACGATCTTGCGCGGTGGCGCGCATGGCCTTGCCGGTGCGGGTCTTTTGCACGATCCAGGTCATCAGCAACAGCAATGGGATCGTGATGCAGATCACGATGATGTACTTGATGCGGATCTCGATCGAGCCGACCTTCAGCGACGACTGCGGCAACACACTGGCCCGAGAGTTCGGAGCCGAGCCGTTGAGCAGAATGCCGATGTTCTGGAGGATGAAGCTGACACCGACCGCGGTGATCAACGGAGCCAACTTCGGTGCGTTACGCAACCGTCGGTAGGCGAGCTTCTCGATCGTCACGTTGAAGATTGCGCACGCTGCCATGACCGAAAGCATCACCACCGCAAGCAGGAGCCACGCTGTCGGCGACGACTTCGTCTGGTTCAGTCGTTCTTCGAGAAAGATGGCGGCGAGAACAGAGCCGAGCATGAACAGGTCGCCGTGAGCGAAGTTGATCAGCTCGATGATGCCGTAGACCATCGTGTAGCCAAGGGCGATCAATGCATACAACGCACCGTTCGACAGGCCGATCACCAAGACCTGGGTGAAGGTCCTCGGGCCGTCGAAGAACGCGACCACGACCCCCAAGGCCGCAACAGCGAGCACGATGTAGCTCAGGATCTGCAACGGCGTGAGCCGGCTTCGACGCCCAAGCGTCACTGGAACAGTTGACAAGAATACCCCCCGGTATGAACTGGGGCGGCCTCCGTGGAGGCCACCCCAGTCTTGTATGAATTGAAACTAGTTCAGGCCGAGCCAGGTCAGGCGACCGGCCATGCCTTCAGGAAGGTCTCGGTGTTGTCCTTCAGGATCTGGATCGACATGTCCCTGACGGTCACGTCGCCCGACTTGGGATCGATGCTGAACTCCTTGCCGATGACCGACTGATCAGCAGTGATCGTGATCTTGCCGGAGAAGGCCGCATCGCGAACGCCCTTGCGGGTGCCGTCAGAAGCGGCGATCGCCGCCATGATGTACTGCGTAGCAGCAGCGCCGTAGATGGCGTACGCCGAGGCCGGATCATGGCCGAACTTGGTCTTGAAGTCCGCAACGAACTTGGCACCAGCGCCGCCGGCCTTGATCAGCTCCGACGCAGGCAAGCCGGCGAAGGAGATGTACATACCTTGGGCTTCGGTCAGCTTCTGCACCGTGGGATACCCGGTGAAGCCGTCGGGGGCGATCAGCTTGACGGCGCCGTCGTTGGCACCGAGCACTGCGACCTTGTCACGGATCAGCTGCTCACCGTTGTTGTCGTTGATGCCGCCGAGGAACACGCAGTCGGGGTTGAGGTCCTTGAAGCCCTCGAACAACGCTGTGTAGTTCGGCTGCTTCGCATCCCACGCCTCGTCGGCGACGATCTCGATGCCCTGCTTCTTGGCTTCGGCCTTGAATGCGGTGGCCACGCCGACGCCGTAGGTCTGGGCGTCGTTCAACACGACGCACTTGGTGACCTTCAGGTCCTGCTTGGCGAACTGCGCATCGGCTGCACCCTGGTTGTCGTCGGTGGTGACGACTCGGGCGTAGTTGCGCGTGCCTGTCGGGTAGTACTTGTCGGGCTCGCCCGGGTCCCATGCCTTGGTCAGGCCGGGGTTGGTGTTGGCGTGCGAGACCATCAGCATCGGGCCGGTCGGGTCCTGGTTGAGCACCGGAACTTCGATCTTGGCGCAACCCGAGTTGTAGGTGCCCATCACGGCGACCTCTGCCGCATTCGCAACGTGATCGCTGCCGTTCTTGGCGCAGGTGGCATCGTCCCAACCGCCCTTGGCGGCCGTCGAGTTATCGTACGGCTTCATCGCAATGCTGTATGCGCCGGCCTTACCGCCGGCCTGCTCCAGGAGCAGTGAGATGGCGTTGTTCGTGTCGTCAGATGCATCCTTGGATGCGCCCTGCAGTGGGAGGTCCGTGGCGATGATCAACGTGCCTCCCGAGGCCGGGGCAGCGGTACCAGCAGGAGCTGCCGTTCCTCCAGGCGCTGCGGTGCCCGCGGGCGCTGCGGTGCCTTCTTGCGCTGCGGTGCCAGCCGCATTGTCCTTCGAGTCGTCGCCACACGCGACGCCTACTACTGCCAGCGCGATGAAGAGCGCTGACGCTTTTTTGAACCTCATGGTCCTGCCTTTCGTTGGCATGTATTGGTTTCTCCCCCTCGGCAACACGAAGGGAGACAGGCCAAGCTGGCTCGCCCCCACATGCGACCGACAGTACGACCCGACTACGGAATCGCGCCGGAACCCTAACAGCACACCTTTACTAGTGGCAAGTAACCCCAGGCCCTGCGTGAGGGGCGTCGAGGTCGACGATTTGGTCGGCAACAGCGATCAAATCTGCATCATGGCTAGCGCAAACTACGCATGCGCCCCCTCGGGCGCTCCGCACGATCGCACGCGAAAGTAACCGTGCCGTAGCACGATCGAGCTGCGACGTCGGTTCGTCCAGCACGATCACGTTTGCGTCTACGGCCAGCGATCGAGCGACTGCCAATCGCTGCCGTTCGCCGCCCGACAGTGCGCCGGCAGGTCGGTCGACGAGGCCGTCCAGGCCGAGGTCGCCCAGTATCCCTGCGTGATCCATCGGCTGTTTCGCCCGGATCGCTCGGACCAGGTCGATGTTGTCCCCAACGCTCTGTTGGTCGGCGAACGCGGCAGTTTGCGGAGCGCAGCCGAACAGCTCGGTGAACCGCTCCAACAGACCTCGAGTCGGTGGGCCTGCCCCGAGGATGACGGAGAGCACGCTGGTCTTTCCCGACCCCGAGCGGCCGGTGATCACGGTGATCCGGCCGCGCCGCAGATCCATCGAAACAGGTCCGACCGTGGTGGTGTCGAGGTCGATCTCGACGTCGCGGAGTCGTACCAGCACTTCGCCATCGTCTGCGCCGGCCGGCTGACTCGAGTCGGTAGCGGCCGCGCCCCACGAGGAAACGGGCGCCGATCGGGTCAAGGCGATCCGCCCGTCGTCCGCTGCTGCCATCACCCGCGCCGTGATCCCCGTCTCGGCACGAAGCGCGTCGGGCAGCCGGACCCAACCGCGGCCGTCGACCACCAAGGCGCTGTGCCCACCCAGCGTCTCCTCGCTGAGCCGGCCGTCGTGAATGGTCAGCACCCGGGTCGCCACACGCTCGGCACGAGCATCGTGGGTCACGATCAACAACGCGGCACCGGTGCGCTCCGCCTCGTCGCGCAAGAAGTCGTACACCTGGTCGGCGCTCACTGCGTCGAGCTCGCCAGTCGGTTCGTCGGCGATCACCAGCCCGGGGCCGTGAGCGAGCGCTGCAGCCACGGCGATTCGCTGGCGCTCGCCTCCCGAGAGCGAGGTCGGGCGGCGGTGCGCGAGGTGCCCGAGGTCCAGCCGATCCAAGGCAATCGCGGCGGCGCGCCGCCCCTCGTCGCGACCGGCATGACCGAGCCGGGTCTGCAGCGCCACGTTGTCGAGGCAATCGAAGTCGTCGATCAGGTCGAAGCCGGAGCGTTGGCTGACGACGCCGACGTGAGCGGTGCGCAGTCGCACGGCCGCAGCGTGGTCGAGTTGACCGATGTCTCGGCCGAACAGGCGGATGCGCCCCGCACTGGCTCGAACTTGAGCCGTGATGGCGGCGACCAACGTCGACTTGCCGGAGCCACTCGGCCCCCTCACCACGATCCGCTCACCTGGGTCCACCCGAAGGCTCAGCCCGCGCAACGCAGCGACATCGTGGGTTCGACCCCGGTGCAGCACGAAGGCGTCGTCGATGTCGATCACAGGCTCACCGGTCGCCGGAAGCAATGCAGCGACGGTCATGTCGTGCCGCGCATCAGGTCTTCACGTGGCACTCGTCGGGCCGAGAGCGCGCCGACCATGGCACCGATCGCGAGCAGCGCCACCAGGGCGACCGACAGCGATGTCACCGTGATCCACGGCACAGCGAGGCGCAACGGCGGGTTGGCCTGACCCGAGGTTGCCGACACTGCGACGAGACGTGTGGCGATCTGCAGCAACCATCGCCCGCCGATCAGCCCGAGTGGCACGGCCAACACGACCGCTGCCATCGACTTGCCCGCGACCATCCTGACCAGGCGCCGGCCGCCGACCCGCTCCAGCGCGAGCATGCGCAACAGTGGCCGATCATCGTTCGCGTCGGCCGCTGCCCCGAACAGCACGGCGCAGGCTCCCAAGATCACGGCGACGAGAGCGGAGCCGGTGAGGATCAGCAGGGTCACCACGGAAAGCGGGTCGGTGGCCAATGCAGTCTCTCGCGTCGAGCGACGATCGACCTTGACCGCCTCGAACTCAGGACCTCCGAGTTGATCGGCGAGGGCACGTTCATCCGCAGCGGTACCGGCCGCTAGCCACACCTCGTTGGCCGTGCCTGCTCCAGGCTGCAACAGATCCAGGGCGGGCTGCAGGGACGAGATGTCGAGGATCGCAAACCGGCCGCCGACCCCGGGGAACCGGTCGACGATCACGCTCGGACGGAGGCGCAGCTTGCCATTGCTGGTCTCGATCACCACGACGCCGTTGTTCGCATTGCGGGCGGTGCCGGGATCCATCACTGCGTCGATCGGCTCGTCCTGGCCGGGCCCGGGCGGCGTGACGAGGATCGCGACGCCGAGCAGTGACCCAGTGACCCGTAAGGACTTGTCAGCCCCGACTTCCACCGTCGCGTCCGCCGCACGGAGGCGATCGTTCCGCATCTCGATCTGAGTCGGGGTGCCGTCGGCTGCCACCGTGTGCACCTCGCGCAGGACCACATCGATCGCGCGTGCGGCCTCAGAGGTATCGCCCTCGCCGATGTGGTGCTCGACGCGGGCGGACACGTCGGCGGGCTGGGCGAGCCGGAACCCGACCAACTGGCCACCCGCGTCGCCGGGCGTCAACGTCGTGCGCACTCCCCCGTCGAACTCTTCGTCGAGCGTCAACTCGTGCCAGGTTCCGTCGGCGCGGGCAATGACCGCCGAGGTGTGCAAACCTTCGAACCCCGATCCGCTGAAGTCGATCGACACGGCGTCGTTCGGCAAGAGCGTGCCCAGGCCGCTCGGTGCCGGCTGGTCCAGCGATGCTGCGAACGTCGACGGCCGAGCTCCGAAGCTGGGCCGCCAGCCGTGCAGATGACCGAGAGTCGCGGGATCCACGCCGAGCAACTCGACGGTCTGGATCCCGGTTGCCGACGAGCGCACGGCAACGCCTCTTCGCAACACGTCGGTTGCGGTCGTTCCGGCAACCAGCGCCGACCAGCCGCCAGTCGGCTCCATCGCCTGCGGGCGAACCAGGGCTTCGCTGAGATCGAGCCGGAAATCGTACGGCACTGCGAATGCCGCCTGGTCACGGGACCCGACCCGCAACGTCGATGCATAGCCGAAGGTCAGCAGCGCGAACATGACCGTGACCGCGATCAACGATGCGCTGGCGATCGACCGCAACGGTTGCGCGGTGGCCTCCGCCAATGTCAGCTTCGTCAACGGCCACCGCCGCGGGCTGGCATTCGACGCGACCCTCAGCGTGATGGGAACCAATCTGACGACCAGTGCTGCGAGCGCGATGGCAGCGAGGACCGGTACCGCCACCAAGGACGGATCGACGACGCGGTTCAACGACGTGGTGGAGATCGAGCCGCGGGCCGTCATCACCAACAGCACGACCAACGCTGACACGCCGGCCACGTCGCTGGCCATCGGCCGTCGGTTGCGACGTGCCAGTGGCGCGTCGTCGATGCTGAGCACGACGAAGATCAGGAGCCAGACCGCAACGCTGACCTCTGCGAGTCGCAGCGCCACGGAACCATCGAGGGAGCGCTCGAGCACGCTGGCGGCACCGACACCGGCTCGATCTCCGAGCCATGCCCCGACCGAGAGCGTCATCCCGACTCCGACCAACAGACCCCCGAACACCGGCAGTGCGGCTTCGAGCGTGCGGAACGTCGCCATGACCGACCAGCTGGCACCACGACGGCGCAGCACCGACGCAATCCGACGGTGGTCGGCCCTGCCGCCGAGACCGGCGAGCACGGCCACACCGAAGAACAGCACCAGCAACGCCCCGACCGGCACCGCCAGCCGGTTGGCGGAGATTCGCGTGCGGCTGCTGATCGACAGCAGCCTGTCTTCCGGGCCAGACACGTGCAGACCGAACCCCGACAGAGAGGGGTCGCTGCTGATGGAACGCACACCGGCCAGCAACGGGCCGACGTCGAGGCTGCGGAGATTCCCGGGCTCGACGGCCACCTGCCACGCATACGTGCGCCGGAAGAGCTCGTAGGTGGGCAACCCGGAGACATTGGCAACGCCGTCGCCGATCACGATCAACTCGTCATCACCGGGTTGCAGTTCGCCGGACAGCACCTGGTCGTTGGTCGCCACGCCGGTACCGACAATCGTGAGCCCGAGTGGTGAGTCAGGAGGAATCGGTGCAACGGTCTGCGAGCCCGAAGACGTTGGAAGCAACGCGACGACCTCGCAGCTCTTTGCGTCGCAGCGCGTCGGCCATGCCCCGCTGGTCAGCCGAATGGAGTCGCGGGGATCGTCGAGACCGGCGAGGCGTATGGTCCGGCCGTCGGCGGACGCCAGGGCGCGGAACTCGACCGTGCGCAACGTGGGGCCGAGGCCGCGGTGGCGGAATCGACCACCGATCTCGGTGTTCAACAGAGTGAGATCCGAGGGCGTCGGCGGCAGATCCGGCGACATCGTCACGGAGAAGGCCCGCCGAGCGGACTCGAGACCCTCGATGCCCCGTTGCAAGGCTCGATCGCCGGCAATCGTGCCCGCCACCGCCACCAGCATCAAGCCGGCGAGCCCGACCGCAATGGCTGCGACCGTCGCCAGCAGCCGACCTCTTCGTGTCCATCCCCGACGCAGCGCGCATCCGACAGCGACTCCGACACCCGTCATCTTCGGGCCGTCACGGTGCGCCCGTCGCACTCATCTGCCGCTGGTGGTAACGCCGCATCTTGCTTCGCACGCCGCAGGCGTTCATCGAACACCAGCGTCTGGCATGGGCGCGAGACGTGTCG
>JANPOJ010000553.1:0-1626 GCA_031427935.1 Ilumatobacteraceae bacterium
AGTGACTTCGCTGCCGTGCCGGGCCTCGGGCCCGGCGGCAACGCCTACACGATCACCACGCTCGACGATGCGGTCCACGCGGGGGAGGGGTGGCGAAAGCTGCTCGAGAATCCTGGACACGTGGTGGTCGGCGCGGCCCAGGCACTACGTGCTACGGCGTCGCCTACGAGTACCTGTTCAACGTGTCGTACCACCTGCGCAAAGCCGGCCTGAAGAAGCAGGTCAAGGTGACCTACGTGACGTCGGAGCCGTTCATCGGGCATTTCGGCGTCGGTGGATTGCCGCTCGGCAAGACACTGTTGGGCACGCTGTTGAGGAAGGAACGAATCGACGCCGTCACCAACGCTTCGATGACGTCGGTCGAAGATGGGCGAGTGACGCTGGCCGACAGCCGCACGGTCGACTTCGACTACGCGATGATCGTGCCGCCGTTGGTCGGCCAGGACGTGGTCAGGACATGCACCGACATCACCGACGGGCAGGGCTTCGTCAACGTTCGTGACACCTACCAAACGCTGCCGTACGACAACGTCTACGCCGTCGGCGCCGCGGCCGTCGACACTCCGTGGCAGACGCCGACACCCGTCGGCATCCCGGCCACTGGGCTCCCGATCGAGAAGCAAGCGCAGGCCGCGGCGCGCAACATCGCCTCACAGATCAAGGGCGAGCAACCCATGGACCACGGCGAGTTCGGCGAGCGCCCGGCCGTTTGTGTGATGGACGCCGGAAACAACGGCGTGGTCATCATGGCCGACCACCTGATGCCGCCGCGCAAGCACGGTGTGCTGATTCCCGGCCCTCAAGCCCAGGCGATGAAGCTCGGCTTCGAGAAGTACTTCATGTGGAAGGCGCGCAACGGCCACGTGATGTTGCCGTAGTACATGGCGCGGGACAGGCAGCGACCACCCTGTATCGTCGTGGCCCATGGCCGAGCGACCGATGATCACCATTCCACAACAAGAACCACCCGCTGACCTCCTCATCGAAGACGAGACCATCGGCGACGGCGATGAGGCGGTGATCGGCAAGCGCGTCTCTGTGCACTACGCCGGAGTCGCATGGAGCAGCGGGCAGGAGTTCGACGCCAGTTGGAACCGCGGCGATCTGTTCGACTTCCGCCTCGGTGCTCGTGAGGTGATCGAAGGCTGGGACAAGGGTGTCGCCGGCATGCGCGTCGGCGGCCGCCGCCGATTGACCATCCCGCCGCACCTCGGCTACGGAAGCAGGGGAGCGGGTGGCGTGATCAAGGGTGGCGAAACCCTGGTCTTCGTCGTCGACCTGGTCAGCATCCGCTGATCGCGCGACGCCGGTCAGGCGGCGTCGCGGCCGGGTGGGCCGGTGGTCATGATCTGTCCGTCTGGGAGTAGGATCGTGAGCTCGCGGTGATCGCCGAGGGTGATCAGCCAGCCGTGGTGGTGGATCTTGTGGTGGTGCCGTTCGCACACGGGTAGAAAATTGTCGAGGTCGGAGGTGCCGCCGTGTTCCCACCAGATCACGTGGTGCAGTTTGAGGCGGCAGGTAATTTAGAACAAAAAGTGCTTGCAGCCACCGTAATACGTGCGCAAGTAGCTATCATAATAATAGCAATTTCAGTTGCAATATCCACCGCAACGTTCGACATGGAAC
>JANPOJ010000554.1:0-7704 GCA_031427935.1 Ilumatobacteraceae bacterium
GCGTTGCCGGGCTCGAAAAGCTCGCTGCGCTCCTGATAGCCGGTTGACCTGTCGATCTCGGCAACATCGCACCACCACCACCACCACCACCACCACAGGAAGCCCGCCCATGCCGCGCCGCCGAGCAGCACCCACCGGGCACCGATGGCGTCCACGATCGGACCGACGATCAGCAGTACGATCGTGACCGTTCCGCCGAACGCCATGAACCACAGGCTCAAGCGCAGCCCTGGCGCTGCTGGGGCGCTACCGATGCTGTGGAATTAGTGTGGCGGGGGGAGCCGTCATCCTCGAGTCCCGATGCCCCAATCGTACGTGTTCCGTCCGATTTCCGAGTCGCCATCTGCGCGAAGTGCGCACTCTCGAATGCACAGAAGGTGCAGCGAAAGTACGCACTTCCATGACCATCGTTCGACAAGGCCGGGAACAGAGGCGGGGGGCGAGGCGTTGTCGTCGACATGGAAATGTCTGAGGCTTTGGAGTTCGTCGGTGCCCGCAAGCACGGAGTGCTCGCCACACAGAAGCGAGATGGTCGACCCCAGCTGTCCAACATCACGTATGCGCTGATCGACGGTGTGATCAAGATCTCGATCACTGCCGGCCGAGCCAAGTACGCCAACCTGCTCCGTAATCCGCAGGCATCGTTGCATGTGGCCCGCGACGACTTCTGGGCCTACGTCGTCGTCGATGGCGATGCCGAGATGTCAGCGGTCGCCACCAAGCCCGACGACCCGGGTGTCGACGAGTTGGTCGACTACTACCGCGCGCTTGCGGGGGAGCACCCCGACTGGGACGACTACCGCAAGGTGATGGTCGCCGACAAGCGAGTGATCGTGCGGTTGAAGTCGACGCACGCGTACGGGTTGATCAACCGATAGTCCGTGACGCGGCTCAGTGGCCCGCGGCGAACGTGACGGGCATGTGTGCGGGCCCGAAGATGCCGACGCCCTCTGGCTTCCACGTGATGTCGCCATCGATAGCCAGCTTGGGCATGCGCTGAGCGAGTAGCGGCAACGCCTCCTGCAGTTCGGCCCGCGCCAGCGCCGCGCCGAGGCAATAATGGATGCCCGACCCGAACGTCATCTGCGGCTGGCCCGGAGCCTCCGAGGTGATGTCGAATGCGTCCGGCTCGCTGAACACCGCTGGATCGCGGTTCGCGTCGGCCAACGCGACGGCCATGAACGTCCCCGTGGGGAACAGCACATCGCGGTACTCGATGTCGCAACTGGCGAATCGGGCCGTGCCCCGGACTGCACCGAAGTAGCGCATCGCCTCCTCGACGGCGCGGGGCGCGAGCTCTGGCTTCTCGGCGAGAAGTGCCCACTGATCAGGGTGCTGTGCGAACAGGGCGACGGCGCATCCCAACTGATTGCGAGTCGTGTCGGTGCCACCGACGATCACGGCATTGACCATCATCACCAGCTCGTCGGTGGTCAACTTGTCTCCTGCCTCTTCAGCTGCGATGAGGTCGGTCAACAGGTCGTCGGCGGGTTTGCTGCGCCGTTCGGCGATCAAGCCGCGGGTGTACTCACCGAGCTCGTCCTGGGTCCGCATGATGAGGTCGATCTTGTCGATCACGTCCTGCGAGAAGATCTCGAGGATGTCGCCTGCCCAGCGACTGAACAGCTGCCAATCCTCTTTCGGCGCACCGAGCAACTCGCAGATGATCGGAATCGGATACGGCTCGCAGATGTCGGTGGCGAAATCGGCTCGGCCGGCGTCGGAGATCTTGTCGACGAGCCCGCCGATCACCTCGCGCATGAACGGACGAAGGCGGTCGGCGGCGCGCGGCGTGAACGCGGGCGCGACCAAGCGTCGTAGTCGTGAGTGCATGTCACCCTCGGCGGAGAGGATGCTGACCTGCTGACGTTCGAGGAAGTCGCTGTTGGTGATCCCCATCAGTTCCGGGATCCGGCTGACCGCGCTGTGCCAGCGCTTGTCGCGGAGCACCGCCGTCGCGTCCTCGTAGCGCAGCACCTCGTATCCGAACATGTTGCGAACCAGCCATTGGCCACTGGCCAGAGATTGACGCAGGGCGCGGCGTTCCTCGTAGTTGCCGTCGGCCAGCGTGATCTGCGGCAGGTCGAGTTCTGAAGCCAGCGTTGCCATGTGGAAACGCTAGGTCGGGCGGGCTCAGTTCAACGCAGCGAGGGGTTCGATGAAGGGTGTGTCGAGGAACTCGGCCACCGGTGCGTTGGTGACCTGGCCGGCGTACGTGTTGAGCCCGTGCGACAGGGCGGGGTCGCGTCTGCAGCCGCCGGCAGCACCGTGGATCGCCACTTCGAGCTGATAGGGAAGGGTCGCGTTGGTCAACGCGTATGTGCTGGTGTGAGGCACGGCGCCGGGCATGTTGCCGACGCCGTAGTGCAACACACCATGCAACTCGTAGACCGGCTCGTTGTGGGTGGTCTCGTGGATGGTCTCGATGCAGCCACCCTGATCGATCGCCACGTCGACGATCACCGCGCCCGGCTTCATCGTGCGGACCATGTCTTCGGTGACCACGACCGGGGCGCGGCCGCCGGCGACCAGCACGGCGCCGATCACCAGGTCGGCGTCGGCGATGTTGCGCTCGAGCGCGCCGCGGTTCGAGGCCAGTGTGACGATGCGGCCCTTGTTGATCTGGTCGACCCAGCGCAGGCGGTCGAGGTTTTTGTCGAACAACACGACTTCGGCTTCCATGCCGGCGGCGATCCATGCCGAGTTCCAGCCGACGTTCCCCGCGCCGAGCACCACGACCTTCGCCGGTTGCACGCCGGGGGCGCCACCCATCAACACACCGCGACCACCGTTGTGGCGCTCGAGGTAGTGCGCCCCGATCTGCGGGGCCAGTCGCCCGGCCACCTCGCTCATCGGGGCCAGCAGGGGCAGCGCGCCGTTGTCGAGTTGCACGGTCTCGTATGCCAACCCGGTGCAACGGGACTCGATCAATGCCTTGGCGACGACTGGATAGGCGGCGAGGTGCAGATAGGTGAACAGGGTGAGGTCGGCACGCAGGAACGTGAACTCCTCGGCCTTGGGCTCCTTCACCTTCACCACCATGCTCTGCGACCACGCATCGGCGGCGGTCGGCACGATCTCGGCGCCGGCAGCGCGGTAGTCGGCGTCGCTGAAGCTCGCCCCGACCCCTGCGCCCGTCTCGACGAACACGTTGATGCCGAGCCGCTCGAACTCACGCACCCCGTCGGGCGTCATCGCCACGCGGTACTCGTTGTTCTTGATCTCCTTGGGCACGCCGACGGTACGAATCACGGGTGAGGTCATGGTTCGCATCTTGCACCGGACGACACCGTTGATCAACGACCAAATCTGCGGCACAATGGCAAGATGACCGAGGAAAGTGTGGCAGTTGACACTATTGACCGTCGAATCATCGGCATCCTTCAAGATCAGGGCCGGATCAGTTGGCGAGACCTCGCCGAAGCAGTGCACATGGCCCCGAGCTCGGTGGCCGACCGAGTGCGACGATTGGAGGCCGGTGGCGTCATTCGTGGCTACCGGGCCCACATCAACTCCAGTTCGCTCGGGCGCGACGTGCGGGCCGTGATCGACGTCAGTCTTCCCTCGGGTGGTGATCCGGCGGAGTTCGAAGCGCGGCTGGCCGAACGCGACGAGGTCGAGTTGGCCCTCTACGTGACAGGCCCGGCGGACTACACCGTGATCGTCGACTGCGTCGGCGCGGAGGGCCTCGACGGTTTCATCCGATGGTTGAAGGCGGAAGGTGGCGTGGCTCGTACCGAGAGCAAGTTCGTGTTGCGTCCGGTAATCGGATAGGTCAAGATCGGCAACCGTTCGCAGACAAAGGAGAGACAGACGCATGAAGGCGTTCCAGAACTTCATCAATGGTCAACACGTCGACGCGGTTGACGGGCGCACGACCGCCGTGGTCAATCCGGCCACTGGCGAGCAGTACGCAACGGCAGCGCTGTCGGGTGAAGCCGACATCGACAATGCGATGAAGGCCGCGTCGGCTGCCTACGACACATGGCGCGACACCACACCCAGCGAACGCTCGTTGGCACTGTTTCGATTGGCCGACGCAGTCGAGTCGCGCGCTGAGGAACTGATCGCGCTGGAAGTCGAGAACTGCGGCAAGCCGATCCACCTGACGCGCAGCGAAGAGATCCCACCGATGGTCGACCAGATCCGCTTCTTCGCCACAGCGGCACGGCACCTCGAGGGTAAGAGCGCGGCCGAGTACATGCACAACATGACCTCGTTCATCCGCCGCGAGTCGATCGGCGTGTGCGCCCAGGTCGCGCCGTGGAACTATCCGATGATGATGGCGGTGTGGAAGTTCGCGCCGGCGTTGGCCGCCGGCAACGCGGTCGTGCTGAAGCCCAGCGACACCACTCCGGCCAGCACCACGTTGCTTGCCGAGATCGCCGCCGAGTTCTTCCCTCCGGGCGTGTTCAACGTCGTGTGCGGTGATCGCGACACGGGCCGGGCGATGGTGCTGCACGACATCCCCGCAATGGTCAGCGTCACCGGTTCGGTTCGCGCCGGGCAAGAGGTTGCCGCAGCCGCGTCGCAGAGCCTGAAGCGTTGCCATCTCGAGCTCGGTGGCAAGGCACCGGTCGTGGTGTTCGACGACGCCGACATCGCCGCGGCGGCCGAGGGCATCGCCATCGCCGGCTACTTCAACGCCGGTCAGGACTGCACCGCGGCCACCCGCGTGCTGGCCGGGCAGGGTGTGTACGACGACTTCGTCGCCGCGCTGGCCGAGCAGGCCAAGAGCACCCAGACCGGCATGCCCGACAACGAAGACGTGCTGTTCGGTCCGGTCAACAACCCCAACCAACTCGCTCATGTCGGTGGCATGGTCAGCCGGGCGCCTGATCACGCCAACGTCGCCGCCGGCGGACACGCCGTCCGCGGCAAGGGGTTCTTCTTCGAGCCGACCGTCATCGGCGGCCTGCATCAGGACGACGAGATGATCCAGCGTGAGATCTTCGGCCCGGTCATCACGGTGCAGAAGTTCACCGACGAAGACGAGGCGGTCGGTTGGGCCAACGGTGTCGACTACGGCTTGGCGTCGAGCGTGTGGACCAAGGACTTCGGTCGGGCGATGCGCATGGCCAAGCGACTCGACTTCGGCTGCGTGTGGATCAACACCCACATCCCGCTGGTCGCCGAGATGCCTCACGGCGGCTTCAAGAAGTCGGGTTACGGCAAAGATCTCTCGGCGTATGCCCTCGACGACTACACCCGCATCAAGCACGTCATGGCCAACCTGGACAGCTAGCCCTCACAGAGTGTTTGGCGCGCACCCGGGCGGGCCTCAGACACTCCACCAGCTAGTGCGCGCCCCAGGCGAACGTTTGCTTGACGAGGTCGAGGTAGATGAAGGTCTCGGTGGAGACCACGCCCGGCACGGAGCGGATGCGGTTGGTCAGATCCAGCAACTGGCCGTCGTGTTCGACCACCACCTCGCACATGAAGTCGAACGAGCCGGCGGTCACGACGAGGTAGTCGATGTCGGTCATCGCCTGCAGCGTCTTGGCCAGGTCGTCGGTCGGCCCAGCGCTGTGCACACCGATCATCGCCATTCGCCGTAGGCCGAGCGACAACGGGTTGGTCACGGCAACGACCTGCATCACCCCGGCGTCGGTCATGCGCTGCACTCGTTGACGTGCCGCGGCCTCGGACAACCCGACCGCTGCGCCGAGTCGGGTGTACGGGATGCGACCGTCGGCCTGCAGTTGCACGATGATGGCCCGATCGGTGTCGTCGAGCTGCGTACCGGATCGGTCCATGGCTACGGATACTGGCGTCTACGACCGTCTCGCGCAAGGGAATCCGTGGCGCGCACAGTCGAAACATGCGCTTTCCTTGATTTCACCGCCTCAGACGTGCAACGGTGTGTGGGTGGGAGGCACATTGCGAGGCGACGCACCACCGGTCGTCTCGTCGGTGTCCCCGGTGTGTGCTCACAGCGAATATGGTGTGCGGCAACGAGTATGGGGGAACATTTGTGACTGACATCACCGTGCCATCGACCGGTGGGGCGTCGGAGCGCGGCGCAGTGGAACTGACCGACGTCACCAAAACGCTTCGGCACGATGGTCGCGGTCGATCGCTTGAACTTGATGGTGGAGCCGGGCGAGTTCTTGTCGCTGCTCGGTCCGTCGGGTTGCGGCAAGACCACCACGTTGCGAATGCTCGCCGGTTTCGAGCAACCCGACGAAGGCTTCATCCGGATCAGCGGCGACTACGTGCAGGGCATCCCGCCGTACAAGCGCGACGTCAACACCGTCTTCCAGGCATACGCCCTCTTCCCGCACATGACCGTCGCCGAGAACGTCGCCTACGGCCTGCGCCAGAGGCGGGTGCCGAAGTCGGAGATCGCCGCCCGGGTCAACGAGGCGCTCGGCATGGTCAAGATGACCAAGCTGGCAGAGCGTCGCCCCCGGCAGATGTCGGGTGGTCAGCAGCAGCGCGTCGCCGTCGCTCGGGCGCTGGTCAACAGGCCGAGCGTGCTGCTGCTCGACGAGCCACTCGGCGCCCTCGACCGCAAGCTCCGTGAGGAGATGCAGATCGAGCTGAAGCTGCTGCAGAGCCAGCTGGGCATAACGTTCGTGTTCGTCACCCACGACCAGGAAGAAGCGATGAGCATGAGCAACCGCATCGCCATCATGCTCGAGGGCCACATCGAGCAACTCGGTGATCCCGAAACTGTGTACGAACGGCCGGTCTCGGCGTTCGTGGCCGGCTTCGTCGGTCGCAACAACTTCTGGCGCGGCACGGCCACGGCCGATGGCATGCGGGCCGAGGACGGCACCATGTTCGTCTGCGACCGTCCCGAGGAGCGCGTCGCTGCCGGCGATCGGGCCCTCTCAGCGGTGCGACCGGAGAGCTTCGAGCTCTCGGCGACCGACCCGGGGGAGACCGTCAACGTGTTCCCGGGCGAAGTTGCCGGCGTGTCGCATTTCGGCGACACGTTGCAGTTCGTCGTTCGCTCGCACGTGCGCGACGTGATCGCGTTGCTGCCTCGGCAGAAGGCACCGAACCTGCACCCGGGTGATCGTGTGTGGTGTCAGTGGTCCGCACGCGACGTCTACCAGTTCTCGGCAGCGCAAGAAAGCCTTGTCCTCGCCGAGCCCGCATCAGAAGCAGCCATCTAGACCCGAAGACCCTTCCCAAGGAGCGTCATGTCAGCCAACGAAGAACCAATCAAGATCCTCGCACCGCACAGCTTCCGGGAGAAGCTCTCGCGGCGTTCCCTGTTCCAGATGGGTGGAGCCGCGGCCGGTCTCGCAATCGTCGCTGCCGCTTGCGGTGACGACAAGGTCGCCAGCAACGCAACGTCCGGTGGCACGACTGGTGGAACTACCGCCGATACCGCCGCACCGGGTGGCACCGCGGCCGCCGGCGCCGGGGATGTCGGCGACAGCGGCACCGGCCTTGGCGTCGCTACCGGCGACTACAGCCGGGTCGGCGCCAAGTCGTCGGGCAGCTTGAACATGTACACCTGGGGTGCCTACAACGACCCCGACATCGTCGGTTCGCTCGCCGAGAAGCAGTTGGCCGTCAAGATGCAGGTCAGCTACTACACCAGCAACGAAGATCTCATCACCAAGCTGGAGTCTTCGAAGGGCACAAGCGGCTTAGACATCGTCGTGCCGACCGGCCCGTAAGTTCCGCAGAAGATCCAGAACGCTCTGCTGGAGAAGATAGACAAATCGAACATGCCCAACAAGTACA